>JBEKED010000053.1:0-14734 GCA_050014035.1 Terriglobales bacterium | reverse complement strand
TTCCTGGCGGAGTGGCGTTCGGGTCACCGAAATCGCCGGTTTCAGGAAAACCGACCGGGGTACTCACTATCTGAAAGGCAACTTGATTACCATATAGAAGCTGTTGCTTCCCGCTGCTGTAGTTTCCCCAGATATACATTGGAACCGGCAGATTGGTATACAGGATGAAACCATTGCCCGCGTTCGCGTCCGTGTTCGAAACCGATAGCGTAATGGACTGCAGGTGGTTGGTGGTTCCGCAGCCCAACATGCTGAACACCAGTAGCGCGCAAGCCAACGCGGTAAAGAGAGTTTTACGTTTCACCGCCAAGTACCTCCAAAAGGAATCTTCCGCATCGTCGCAGCATCCGTCACAGCGGGCAAGGTAACCAAAGTCACTGGACCGCAGGCCAACAAACACTTGTCCTGTCGCGTGGGCGCACTCGGAGGCGCATGGCAGGGACTCATCCTCGTCTACAATCAGCACATGTCCGAACCCGCATCCGACGCAACGCCCGATCCAGCCGTTCCCCGGCCGACGCAGCCGGGACCTTCGCCGGCCCCGGTCGGCAATCCGGCCAGCTCTTTGGCCAGTAATCCGGTCAGCTCTCCCGTCGGCAATCCGGTGACGGAGTTTCGCATTGGCGAAGAATTTGGAACTGCTAAGCGGAACCTTCCTCCTGCCGGCATTGTCCTGATCTGCATTCTTGCGGTGGCTGTGGTGGTGGGAATTTTTGCGTTCACGGAGCGGGCGAAACCGCAGGGCGCGGGTTCCATTGATTTTGTGACGGCGGCCGAAGTACCCGGGCAAAACATGATCCTGGCGGCCATCACCGTGACGCTGCGGAATACGGCGGACAAACCACTGTGGATTCACACCGTCAAAGCGCAGCTCACAACGGGGGACGGGAACAACTTCGAGGATGAGGCGGCATCGGCGGTCGATCTCGACCGGTATTACCGGGCGTTTCCGGCACTGAAGGAAAGTTCGGAGCCGGCGCTCTCGCCTGAGACCAAGCTGCTACCTGGAGCGGCACAGAGAGGGACGATCATCGTCGGCTTTAAGGTTACAAAAGAGGCCTTCGATCAGCGCAAGTCTTTGACGGTTGCGATTCAGCCCTATGACCAGCCATTGCCGGTCGTGCTGAAGTGATGCCTTCGCTAGCGTCGTCACCACTCGCGAGTTGTTGCGTTGTCATCCTGCGCGTTGCGAAGGACCCTTGATTCCGCCGTCGCAAGCACAATGCAGAGGTCCTTCGCTTCGCTCAGGATGACACCTGGACTTGTGTGCTACCTGCGGCTTTCATTCGTTCTCTAGTTGTTTGCGCGCTTCGGCCAGGGCAGCTTTTTCCTCGCCGCTCACTTTGGGATACTTCAGGTTCATGGCTTTCAATGCATCCACTACAGCTTGCTCGACGACCAAGCGACTGAACCACTTGTTATCCGCGGGGACCACGTACCAGGGGGCGTGCTCGCTTGCGGTATGACGGATCATGTCTTCGAATGCTTCCTGATAAGCATCCCAGAATTGACGTTCCTTGACGTCGGCGGAGGAAAACTTCCAGTTTTTATCGGGCGTGTCGAGGCGTTCCATGAAGCGGCGCTTCTGCTCTTTTTTTGAAAGATTCAGGAAAAACTTGACCACCGCGATGCCGTTCCGGGTGAGGTAGCGCTCGAAGTTATTGATATCATCGAAGCGCTCTTGCCAGATATGTTTGGTGACCAGCGAGGGCGGCAGTTTCTCATTGGCGAGAACCTGGGGATGGATGCGCACCACCAGCACTTCTTCGTAATACGAGCGGTTGAAGATGCCGATGCGTCCCCGGCCCGGCGCGCGTTGCATGCAGCGCCAGAGGTAGCCATGCTCGAGTTCCTCGGCGGAGGGAGCTTTGAAGGACCACACTTGCACGCCCTGTGGATTCACTCCCGACATGACGTGCTTGATGGTGCCGTCTTTACCGGCCGCGTCCATGGCTTGAAAAATGAGGAGGAGGCCCCAACGGTCCTGCGCAGCCAGAATGTCTTGCAGGCGGGCCATTTCTTTGACACCGTTCTCCAGCAATTCCTTGGCATGGGGCTTCAGTTCTGATCCCAGACCGTGCGTATCGGCGGGATCGTGATCCTTGAGGTGGAAGCGTTTGCCGTGCTCGATACGGTAGCGTTTGAGCAGTTTGTCGATTTTCATAGTGTTCCCTGGGCGCGAGTTTGGCTGGCGAACATGATTATAGACAGAGTTGATCAGGCTGGCCTGGCGGGGAGAGATTTTGGCAGACTTGCAAAATTTTCATTGGAGTGAGAGAACTCTGGCTATGAGCTTTGAGGTTTTGCGGTCTCCGGTGCGGTATCTGCAAGAGGTTGGGATTGGCGCCGATCAGGACTGGCTGCGCGAATACGGAACGTGGTTTGAAGGCGAAGGACAGGGGATCTCGGACGCGGTGGACCGGGCAGGCACTCCGTGGTTGCGCATGTTCGACCGCTTCGGCGCTCGAGTGGATGAAATCCTTTATCCTCCCGAGTACTGGCGGATGCTGAAAAATGGATACCGGGCAGGCATGCTCTGGCGCGCTTTTGGGGAAAACTCTGAGCCGAAGTCGCTGCTCCCGGCTTACCTTCTGCTTTACGTTACTGGTTACTATGATCCGGGATTGGCTTGTCCGTACACGGTGTCTTTGTCTACGGTTTCTCCGCTGTCGAAATATGGAGACGCGGAACTGAAGGCGCGGTTCTTGCCGCGCATGTTGCAGCGCGATGACAGTGTATGGCAAGGCGCGACCTGGATGACCGAGATCAAAGGCGGCTCTGACCTGGGGACCGCGGTGGAGACGGTGGCGCAAGCGGATGGGAGTAAGTGGCGGCTCACGGGCGACAAATATTTTGCTAGCAATGCTGGAGCCGAGTTGGCGGTGGTTGCGGCCCGGCAGGAAGGCGCGCCGCAGAACGTGCGAGGGCTCAGTCTGTATCTAGTGCCGCGTCGACGTGAAGACGGGCAACTGAATTATCAGATACGGCGGCTTAAGGATAAGATTGCGACGCGCTCGGTGCCTACCGGAGAGATCGAACTTCGCCGCAGCGAGGCTTGGTTGCTGGGGAAGGCGGAGCATGGAATCTATCTGATTCTCGAAGTGCTGAACCTGTCGCGCGTGGCCAATTGCATGGGCAGCGTGGCTTTGGCACAACGGGCGATCGCGGATGCTTATTCTTTCGCGCAGGGGCGCACGGCGTTTGGGAAGCCGATCATCGAGCATCCTTTGCTTTGCCGGCAGTTCGATTATCGTCTGCGGGGGCTGCGCGCGGCTTCGGGGCTGGCTTGGGAAGCTGTGCGTCTGCTCGACGAGGTGTGGCAGGAGAAGCCGCCGTACTCGGAACGTTATCATTTGTTCCGGTTGGTCGCTCACTTGGCGAAATATTGGACGGCGGAGTTTGCCGTGCAAACGGCTAAGTGGGCGATGGAAGTTTATGGCGGCGTGGGAACGCTGCACGAATATCGCGTAGAACGCTGGCTGCGCGAAGCCATGATTCTCGCCATCTGGGAAGGAACTTCGCATCGCCAGATGCTGGATGGGCTGGAAGTCATGCAGCGCAAAGGCGCACACCGGTTGCTGTTCCAGCATCTGGCGGGCACGGCGCCAGACACGCAACTGCGCGAGATGGAAGCGCGGGTGGAGCGACAGCTCCGGTTGCCCGAGGTCGAGAAGGAAGGAACGCTGGAGAAGCTCTTTGGCGATCTGGCTTCGTTTACGGCGGAGGCGCTGTTGCAGAAACCCTATTGAGCAGGTTTCATAAATGTCATTCCATAAACTATGAGCGCAGTCTGACCTCAGCGGCTAAAGCCTTCCCCGAAAAAAGGTCGGTCATCGCAGCGCTGATGCACAGCGCCACCCAGAAGCAAAACAAAATCGCTAGTGGGTCGCATCCGCGTACTTCACCGAACAACCGTAGGGACGCGTCGCGGGCGTCTCCACCGGCCTTCCGGCCATAGCCTGCTGCAGCGCCAGATTTACGTAGTTTGTCGCGCCTGGAACGTCGTTCACGTCGGTGGTCGGTTTGTCGTCAATGGCTCCGTCGTAGATCACCACTCCTTGAGGATTGATGACAAACATGTGCGGAGATGTTTTGGCGTCGTATAGATGGCCGATGTCGCCGGTGGGGTCGAGCAGCGCGGCAGTAGGCGCGGCTTGCCTCTTCGCCAGATAGTCGTTCTCTTCACTCGCAGTCACGTAGCCTTGCTTGCCCGGCGCCGACGACAGAATGGTGAACCACACTACGCCTTGAGCCGTCCACTGTTTTTGCAGGCGCTGCATGTTGCCGCTGTCGTATTGCTTGCGGACGAAGGGACAGCCATTGTTGTGCCATTCGAGGACTACATACTTCCCGCGATAGTCCGCGAGGTGAATGGTTTTGCCATTGCTGGCTGCGCTCGTGAAGTCGGGCGCTGGCGCGCCTACTTTCGCGGCCGAGAGTAGAGGCGGGGCTACGCTTAAGAGTAATGCGAGTATGCGGGGAACTAACCTGGGACCTATGCCCGGAACTATGAGTTGTGGAGTTGAGCGTTTCATGGCTGTGATGCCTCCGCTGGATGGATTTTAATACTGGAACTTCTTGCTGCGCTGGACTTGCTGATCGGCACATCGATTATGTAAGACTGATTCGAGTCTGGATGAGTTGAGTCGGAATGGTCGGCGGAGAACACGATTACGCCTTGCAGGCGTGCGATGGGTTTGAGCAGGCGCTCGGACTTCCGCAGCGTCAGGCGAAAGCCCGTGGTTGTGGGCTGAAGCTTCTGCGGCGCAGCGTTTTCAATCTGCGACTCGGACAGCGGGAAGAAAATCGCTTGCGTGACTTCGCGACCTGCGATTTCGCTGCCGAAATTCACGCTGAGCACGAACAAGTCGCTGGTGTCGGCTACGTTGAACCGCCAGCCTCCCGGCGCGGGGCGCGGCAAATACTGGCTGGTAGCCGCGAACAGATGTTCGTTCTCGACATCCTGCTTACGCACAACATTGTTGTGAACGTGCAGCATTGGCGGCGACTTGATCGGAAGAGTGAGGGTAAGTTCCGTTTTTCCGGGGACGCACATTTCGTGGCTGCACACCAGCAGTTTCACCTTGGCATCGATCCGGATGGGCGGCTGCGTTGGCAGGCTGGCCGCGGCTTGCAGCGGCACGATTAAAAGCACCGCGTCTTCGTAGCCATAATCCACGATGGAGCCGCTCTCAAAACGCTTTGGCGTTGGCCACTCGATGGCTCCGGCGGTGAGACCTGCGGGCAACTGCCACTCGATGCTCGGCGGTTCGCCCGAGTCTCCGGGATTGACCCAGTAGATGTGCCAGCCTTTGTCGAGTTGGAAGCGCAGACCCAGATCGAGCGTTTGTCCTGGGGAGATCCACGGATGCCGAGCAATGAGTTCGAGCGTTCCATGTGGAATGGGTGAGGCTTGCGGGTACGCAGTTGCCGCGCATAGCAGCAGTGCGGCTCCACATGTGAGCACGCGGCAAAGCCAACTCAGCGTACTGCTTCGCATGTTTCTTTCGATGCACAAACCGTCCAGCAAGTTTTTCTTATTCTGGTGGCGTGCGCCTCCCGTTGGTCTGGAGATTGTTTGCTCCGTGCCGTAATATCTAACTTGCATGTTTGAGGAGAAACGCGAACTATGAGCGCCATTGAACAAGCCACCCCCGCAATTCAGTTCCCTGCTCTGGCACCGCCTCGCCGCTATCTTTTTGGCCCAGGGCCCAGCATGGTGCATCCGCGCGTTTACGAGGCGCTGTCGAAGCCGATTGTTGGGCACCTTGATGCCTACTTTATTCAAGTGATGTCGGACGTTCAGGAACTGCTCAAGACCGCATTCGGAACCACAGACGGCGCCACGCTGGTGATTTCAGGTACGGGCAGTGCGGGCATGGAAGCGGCCGTGGCGAACTTCGTCGAGACCGGAGCCAACTTCGCGGTGTTTGCCAATGGATACTTTTCCGATCGGCTTACGGAGATGGCGAAGCGGCATGGCGCGAACGTTGTGCGTTTTGAGAAGGCCTGGGGAGAAACTTATACGGACGACGAGGCGCGGGAATTCATCCGGCGCGAAAAGCCAGCGGTGGTGGCTTTTGTTCATGCCGAGACTTCGACGGGAGCCTTGCAATCGGGACAGGCCATTTGTGCCGCGGCGCATGAAGCGGGCGCACTGGTGATCGGGGATTGCGTAACTTCTCTCGGCGGAGTACCGGTGGAGTTCGACAAGACCGGCATCGACGTCGCTTACAGTTGCACGCAGAAGGGGCTAAGCTGTCCACCTGGACTATCGCCAATGGCCATGTCGCCTCGGGCTATGGAGTGGCTGCGCGCTCGCACTTCGCCAGTGCCCAGTTGGTACTTTGATCTGAAGCTGATTCATGATTACTCGACGGTGTCGCACCGGTACCATCACACGGCGCCGATTTCGATGTTCTATGCGCTGCGCGAGGCGCTGCTGGTGATCGCCGAGGAAGGGATCGAAAACCGGTGGGAGCGGCATCGACGTTGCCACAAGTCTTTTGTGAAGGGAATCGAAGCGATGGGTCTGCGCATGCACGTTCCCGCGGAGCATCGCATTGCCACGTTGAACACAGTGTGCGTTCCCAATGGAGTCGACGAGGCCAAGGTGCGAAAGCGTCTGTTGGATGAGCCGGGCATTGAAATTGCCGGCGGTTTTGGGCCGCTCGCGGGCAAGGTGTTTCGCATCGGCGTGATGGGTCCGCTGGCTACCGAAGAGAACGTGCAGTTTTTTCTGAAAGAATTCAAAAGAGCAATCGGGTGATCTCACCATCGGGTCATCGGGTGATCGAAGTTCAAAAGGCGTTTGACTTTAGATGGCCCGTTCACCAGATCACCCGATGCCTTACAATGGCCCATCATCTAGAGGATCTCCATGGAAGCTCGTATCCTCGGCCAGTTCCGCGCGATCGTTGGCAAGGGTCTCATCACCGAAACTTCTCAACTGCATACCTATGAATGCGACGGGCTGACGAACCTCCGCGTTTTGCCGCAGGCGGTTTTGCTTCCCACTTCAACTTCCGAAGTACAGGCGATTGTGCGAATCTGCCAGCGCGAGAAGATTCCTTTTGTGGCTCGCGGTTCGGGCACGGGACTGAGCGGCGGCGCGCTGCCTGTAGACAATGGCGTGGTCATCAGCTTAGCTCGGATGAATCGCATCCTCGAAGTGGATTTGCCGAACGCGCGCGTGGTGGTGGAGCCTGGCGTGATCAACTCCGACGTTACGATGCGCGTGGCTCCGCATGGCTATTTCTACGCGCCTGATCCTTCGTCCCAATCGGTGTGCAGCATCGGCGGAAATGTGGCCGAGAATTCGGGCGGAGCACATTGTCTGAAATATGGATTCACCACTACCCACGTGCTGGCGCTTGAGGTCGTGCTTCCCGACGGAGCGATTGTGCATCTGGGCAGCCGCGCGGTGGATCGTCCGGGATACGATTTGCCGGGAATTTTTGTGGGATCGGAAGGAACGTTGGGGATCGCTACCAAAGTTGTGCTGCGCATCGTGAAGAAACCGGCAGTGATTCAAACTCTGCTCGCGGCGTTCAACAGCACTGAGGAAGCGGGCGCGGCGGTCAGCGGAATCATTGCAGCGGGAGTGTTGCCCGCAGCTATCGAGATGATGGACAACCTTGCCATTCAGGCGGCCGAGGCCTCGGTGCACGCGGGATACCCAAACTGTGGAGGACTGCTGCTGGTGGAACTCGACGGCCCGGCGGCGGAAGTCGAGCACTTGATGGAGCAGGTGGGGCGGATCTGCACGCAATGCGGGGCGTGGGAGATTCGCGTCGCGCAGTCGGAAGCGGAGCGCGCCGTTGTCTGGAAAGGCCGCAGGGCCGCTTTCGCCGCCATGGGCCGCATTTCGCCCAACTACATTGTGCAGGACGGCGTTATCCCCCGCACCGCGCTGCCCAGGATTCTCGGCGACATCGAGCGCATGAGCGCGGCGGAAGGATTGCGCGTGGCCAACGTTTTTCATGCGGGCGACGGCAATCTGCATCCGCTGGTTCTTTATGACGGACGTATTGCGGGGCAGGAAGAGCGCGCTATGGAGCTTTCCATCAATATTCTGCGGCTGTGCGTGAAGTACGGCGGGTCGATCACCGGCGAACACGGCGTGGGTGAAGAGAAAAAGATGATGATGGGGGAAATGTTCGCGGAACCGGATTTAGAAACCATGCAACTGGTGCGCTGCGCTTTCGATCCCGAAAGGCTTTCGAATCCGGGCAAGGTGTTTCCCCGCACGCGGCTGTGCGCGGAACGAACCGGGCCGTACCAAGCGCATCCTCTGGAAGTCGCCGGGGTTGCGCAGTTTTTCTGAGGGTTATGGGAACTCGTTCATTGCCACATCCATCGATCGCCGCTGTGGAAACGTCATGGAGCGATCTGCGCGCTCTGGTTGGCGAAGAGCACATGCGCGCTCCCATGATGGAGGACGCGGTTGACGACGTGCTGCCGCAGATGGTCATCGAGCCGGGGACGGCTGAATAAGTCGCGGGTGCGCTGAAGATTGCTACGGGCGCGGGGTTGAAGGTGATCCCACGCGGCGGCGCGACCAAGATGGGTTGGGGGAATTCTCCGCGCGGCGGCGAACTGATTCTTTCCACGCGCCGGTTGAACCGCGTCGTGGAACACGCGTGGGGCGACATGACGGCTACGGTCGAAGCCGGGTGCACATTCCAACATCTGCAGGAAACTCTTGCTGCACATGGCCAGCGGCTGGCGCTTGACCCTTTGTGGCCGGAGCACGCGACTATCGGAGGAATTTTGGCGACTAACGACAGCGGGCCTCTGCGGGTTCGCTTCGGAAGCTTGCGCGACTTGATCATTGGCATCACGCTGGCTCTGCCGGACGGGACGCTCGCCAAGAGCGGTGGCAAGGTTGTGAAAAACGTTGCGGGATATGACTTGCCGAAGCTGGCTACCGGATCATTGGGTACTCTGGGAATCATCACGCAGGCAATCTTCCGGCTTCATCCTGTGCCGCGCGAGAGTCGGACGTTGAGCTTCGCCACTTCGGACGACGCGACTTCCCACGGCGAGGGCATGAATGCTTTGGTGCTCGCGATTCAGGATTGCAATATGGTTCCGACCGGCGTGCAGGTTCGCGCGGGGAGGGGCTCGGCGCCGGAAGTCGATCTTCGCTTTGAAGGCACGGCTGCGGGCTGTGAGGCGCAGATTGAGCAGACCATGCGGCTTGAGTCCGGGGCGCGCCGTATCGAATCTCCGGCGGACGTTTGGAATGCGCACGCAGAATTATTTCGCGGGAGTGAAGATTGTGTCGTGTGTAAGTTCAGCGTGTTGCCGGCGGATCTCGGAGTTTTCTTAGAGTCGATCAGAACAGTAACGGAACCGCTGCACTTGCCCTGGAAGCTGGTCGCGCAGGCCGTCGGAGCCGGGTACTTGCGTTTTGAGCGTCGCGATAGCGGTGCCGTGATCAGCGTGCTTCATGACTTGCGGAAGAAATTGGAAACGCGCGGTGGTTCCCTCGTTATTTTGCGTTGTCCTCACGAAATCAAATCGACAATGGATGTTTGGGGAAGCGCGGGCGATGCACTGGCGTTGATGCGAAGTATCAAGGCACAATTCGATCCTACGGGAGTGCTGAACCCAGGCCGGTTCGTGGGAGGAATCTAAATCCAATGACGAAGGCAACGCGATGACGGAGCCCGCGAACGCGCCTCCTAACGCCGGTTACGGCGCTTTCGACGCGAACCACCCGCCCTCGACTGACTTGGTCAACGCGTGCGTGCATTGCGGGTTTTGCCTGGCCACCTGTCCTACTTATGCGCTTTGGGGCGAGGAGATGGACTCGCCGCGCGGGCGAATCTATTTGATGAAACTCGGCTTGCAGGGACAGGTTCGCCTCGATCCCACTTTTGTCAACCACATGGACAACTGCCTCGGCTGCATGGCTTGCTTGACGTCGTGTCCTTCGGGGGTGAAGTACGACAAGCTGATCGAAGCGACGCGCGCTCAGATTGAACGAAACTTCCCGCGACCGGCGCCCGAAGGGCTTTTACGGCGAATGATCTTTGACGTCTTTCCGCGGCCCGAGCGTCTGCGCCTGCTGCTCGCGCCGCTCGCACTTTACCAGCGGTCGGGATTGCAGTCGCTGATGCGCCGCAGCGGGCTCGTCAAACTGCTTCCTGCCAGCTTGCGCGCGATGGAGAACCTCGCGCCGTCCGTTCCGCGACAAACAAACGGTGGACTTCCCCAGCGTGTGGTGCCGGAAGGTGAACCGCGCCTGCGGGTGGGGTTGCTGCTGGGATGTGTGCAGAGTGTTTTTTTCCCCGAAGTGAATGCCGCCACTGTGCGCGTGCTGGCGGCGGAAGGCTGCGAGGTGGTGATTCCCCGCGATCAGTGCTGCTGCGGCGCGCTTATGATTCACGCCGGCGAGGAGAAGGCCGCGCTCGATTACGCGCGGCGCACGATTGACGCATTCGAGGGCGCACACGTGGACACCGTGGTGAGCAATGCCGCGGGCTGTGGATCGAACCTGAAAGATTATGGCTATCTGCTGCGCGACGATCCGGAGTATCGCGAGCGGGCGAAGGCATTCTCGGCGAAGTGTCGCGACATTTCTGAAGTTCTGGCGGGGCTGGAGCCACGGGCTCCGCGGCATCCGCTGCCCTTGAAAGTCGCCTATCACGATGCTTGCCACTTGCAACATGCGCAGGGCGTGCGGGCGCAACCTCGGGCAGTGCTGGGAACAATTCCAGAATTGCAGATTCTGGAAACCGCCGAAGCGGCGCTGTGTTGCGGGTCGGCCGGAATCTATAATCTCGTTCGCCCCGGGCCGGCGAAGGAACTCGGAGACCGCAAAGTCCGCCACCTGCTGGCGACCGCGCCGGATCTTGTGGCTACGGGAAATCCCGGATGCCTGCTGCAGTTGCGCGGCGGACTCCGGAGTGCCGGCAGCGCGGTGCCGGTGGTTCACCTGGTGGAAGTGGTCGACGCTTCGATGCGGGGAGTGGCGGCGGAATCCCTGCTTACGCGCTAGGCAGACGGCGCCGCTAGAACTTCTACGATAGTTCCTACGATAGTTCCGATGTTAACAAGCCAAATTATGAATTGGACTCCTCGCCAGCGGTGCGGCTATTTTGAAATCATCGACGCGCCGGCGCGACTCCTGCGCGGAGTCCTGGCGAGCCCTGCGCAAGCCGACGAGAGGAGTCACGTATGAAATCGGATAAACATTCGTACCCGCGTCCGGCTCCGGCGGTGCGCGGGAGTGGGAAGGTCAGTAAGAAACGACCGTCTAAAGCGATCGATACGGACAAATTGTTGCGCCTTGCCCAGCAGCTCTATGCTCACGCTCTTACCTTGCAGGAATTGATTCGCAACGAAGGGAAAGAGACGTACGAGGTTTTGCGCCCGCGATACGACCGGCAGGCGGCGCAGCAATTCGAGATTTTTTACCAACCCTCCGAGTAGGCCTCGCGACATTTCGCTTTTGCTTCGCCTTGCATCTTTTCTTGGCCCGGTTGCGTATTCCCAGTAGTATGCAGGCAGCCACCTGTTATTTCGTGGATGTGATGGCGGATGAGAAGACCGAGATCGCGCGGGGCTTGCGTCGTCGCGATCCCGACTTGCTCGATCGTCTCATCGAGCAATACCAGCACCGACTGCTGCGCTATCTGATGTCGCTCACGCGCAACCGAGCCACGGCCGAAGACCTTTTCCAGGAGACGTGGATTCGCGTTCTGGAACGCGGACATCAATATGACGGGAAACATGAGTTCTGCACCTGGCTGTTCTCCGTGAGCCGGCATCTGGCCATTGATTACTTCCGCCGCAAACAGCCGGCAAGTCTTGACGCCCTGCTTGACGACGAAGACAAGCCGATGACTCCGCCTGTGTCGGAAGAACCCTCGGCGTTTGACATGGTGGCGCAGCGCGAACTGAGCGAGCGGATCACAGCTGGGCTGGATCGCGTGGCGTACGAATATCGCGAAGCGCTGGTGCTTCGATTTCAGGAGGGAATGTCGTTGGACGAGATCGCGATGGTCACGGGCGCGCCACTGGGGACCGTGAAATCGCGGGTATACCGGGGCCTGAGCGCGCTGCAGCCGTGGCTGAAAGGAATACAGGCATGAACAATAAGGGAGTAACAGATCACAACGACCACGAACGCGCCCGGCAGATGCTCGCGCTTGGCGACGCCACTGATCTGTCTGGCGCGGGGCGTGCCTGGCTGGAGAGCCATCTGCAAGCGTGTGAATCTTGCCGGGCGTTTGGCCAGGATGCGGGCGACGTGGTTCGAGCGCTGCGCGCGGTTCCGGTGGCGGCGGATCGCAGCCTGGTCGCCACCACGCAAATGCGCGTACGGCTGCGCGCTCGTGAGCTGCAGCAACGCGAGGAACGGATGTGGCTGGTCGGAGTCTCCTGTGTTTTGGTGACGCTGACGGCCGGCCTTACAAATCTTGCATGCTGGCGCGGTTTTACCTGGCTGGTGGAGCGGACCCATATTCCCGCGGCCACCTGGCCGGTGGCGTTGGTTGCGCTCTGGATTGTTCCGGCGCTGACTGCCGGTGTGCTGCTGCTGGCGCGGGGCACGCATTTAGCTGACCACAACCGCCGAACGCAAGGATTTGAGAGCACACAGGATTGAAGGAGACAGATCGATGCAAGTACGAAACGAAACTCAGACGCGATTCTCGGACGAGATCCGCATTATTTCTCCGGTTGCCTATTTCCTCGCGTTCGTCGCGTTTGCCGGAATGCAGGTTCTCGTTTTCACAATGATGGCCCATGATCCGAAGGCTCCTCCGCTCTGGGGACGAGAATGCATCGCGCTCCTCGCCGGTGTGGTGATGGCTGTGTGGGTTCTGCTCATCGGCTACGTGAACCAGGACTCCGGTCGGCGCGGCATGGGCCGTGTCCTGTGGACGCTGGTGGCGATCTTCGTTCCAAATGCGCTGGGGATTGTCCTCTATTTCATTCTGCGCAAACCGCGTCTCGGGTCCTGTCCGCAATGCGGGACGCATGTGGAGGCTGGTTTCGGGTTCTGTCCCAAATGCCGCTATCGTCTACAACCTGTCTGTCCGCACTGCCAGCGCGGAGTGCACCCGGGCGATGTGTTTTGCCCGTATTGCGGAGGCGCGCTGGATACCACGGCGCGCGCGGCCGAACCCTTGTCAGGAAAGAGTGTGTGAGATTACGGGAAAGTTGAGTTTGTTTCAACCTATAATTTTTCCCGCGTACAGGGCCATGCCCACGACCGCATCAATTCCGAGCGCGTCCAGCGCGTCGATTTCGTGCTGCCCGGTGATGCCGCCGGCAACCACCAGATGGCGTTTGGTAGCGCGGTGGATCGCGTGAACGGTTTCCATTGGAATTCCGCCCATTAAACCCTCGGTGTCGATGTGGGTGTAGAGGAAGGACTCGCAGAAAGGCTCCAACTCGCGAATCATGTCGAAAGCAGTGACGGCAGTTTCCGTGCGCCACCCGTCGATCGCAACCCGGCCTCCGCGGGAATCGAGCGCAAACATCAGCGCCGACTTCGGAATTGCTTCTGCCAACTCGCGCGCGTGATGGTGATTGATGCGGCCCTCGGTGAGCAACGCGGAACCAATGATGACTTTGTGGGCGCCGAGGTTCAGGAGCTCCCTGGCGGTTTCCACGCTGCGAATGCCGCCGCCTACCTGGCAGTTCAGGCGGCTGACGATCTGTTTCACGAGTTGACGATTGTCACCGGCTCCGCGGGCGGCATCGAGGTCGATGAGTTGAACCACGGGGTGTTTGGAGAAGCGCTCGATCCAGTAGTCGACATTGTCGAACTCCAGTTTCTTTTTTTCGCCCTGCACTAATTGCACGATTTTGCCCCCCATCAGATCGATCGATGGAATCAGCATGGCCACCTCACCGGAACGTTGGCCGCGTGCAGTTCGCCTTTTAATTTGGCAATGTTTTCTAGGCCGAAATGAAAGATGGAAGCGGCGAGAGCGGCATCGGCGCGGCCGGTCTCAAAGACTTCAATGAAGTGCTGCGGTGAACCAGCGCCGCCCGAGGCAATCACGGGAATGGAAACCGCGTCAGCCACCCTCTGCGTCAACTCACAATCGAAACCGGCTTTGGTGCCATCGCGATCCATGGACGTGAGCATGATTTCTCCTGCGCCGCACGCGGCTGCTTCGCGCGCCCATTCAATCGCGTCGCGGCCTGTCGGAGTGCGGCCTCCGGCTACGTATACTTCGAAGCGGCGTTTGGGTTGGTTTACGCGGCGGGCATCGATGGCCACCACTACCGCCTGCGAGCCGAAGCGCGCGGCAATTTTTCCGATCAGCGACGAATCTTTTACCGCGGCCGAGTTAATGGCGATTTTGTCGGCTCCGGCTTCGAATACCGCCTCGGCGTCGGCGAGTTCGCGAATGCCGCCGCCGACGGTGAACGGAATAAACAATTCGCGCGCGGCGCGGGAGACGACCTCGAGCATCGTCCGGCGGTTATCGCTGGTGGCCGTGATATCGAGCAGAACGATTTCGTCGGCGCCATCGCGGGCGTGCGCGACGGCGCATTCGGCCGGATCGCCGGCGTCGCGCAGGTTCACAAACTGCACGCCTTTTACGACTCGGCCGGCGTCCACGTCGAGACAGGCGATGATGCGCTTGGTCAACACCGATCGAATCTCATAAAGTCAGTCTCATAAAGTCAACCTCACGAATCGAACTCGCAAAAATTCTTTAGGATACGCAGACCCACGGTCCACGATTTTTCGGGATGAAAC
>JBEKED010000052.1:0-16333 GCA_050014035.1 Terriglobales bacterium | reverse complement strand
GGCTGATTCGCAAGCGCGTCAGGTTGGTGACATGCGGTGGATAGAGAATTCGCAGGGTATTCGCGTCGCGCACCGCCGCCAGGCTGACGCTATCTTTCGCCTGGTTCCAGAGGTCGTCGGCCCACTCGGAAAATTCCGCTACTTCTTCGGCAACGAAATTCATGGGGCGGCCGCGCAGCCTTGCGACAGCTTGCGCCGACTTGATAGCGAGCCATCCCGTGCCTGTGGCAGCAGCTACGTCCATCAGCAATGCGCGCCATCGTGCCTGCCGCAGCGCTTCCATTTCCCGGAGAAACGTGGCGGCGTGCGCTACCCGAAAATAAAACGGGATCGGCGTCAAACTGAAGCCGAGCGCCTTGAGCATCTTGGGAAGTGGACGTTCATATCCGCCCATGCCGAGCGCGTAAAGAAACGGCTGCCGGGCGAGCGCGTCTCGGGCTAGCAGTACGCCGACGCTGGCATAAGACCGGTCGACGATTCCCTCCGAAAGCGGATGATGGTAGCACGCGACTCGCTGCATGCCTTTTCCGCGGACGAAAACAAGTTCTTGCTTGAGCCCGTACGCACCGCGCACGGTCGAGCCTTCGAGAGCCACGAAGAACTCGTTCCAAACGGGATTTCGATCAGCAGGCGCGAGCCAGCGTGGCACGGCCGTTTTAGAAAAAACCAGATCGGGGTCGCCCGACGACCGTTGCAATCGCCGATTGAATCCCTCGACCGCAAGCTCGTGTTCCTGGCGATAAGGCTCAATGGAAATCGCCAAGACTACCTCGAAGTGGCTTGCAGTTTGCTCTCAATTAACTTGGCAGTCTCGCCGATGTTCGTTATCTGCTCGATTTCTTCCGGAGAAAGTTGGACGCTGAACTTTTCCTCCAAGGCCAGCACCAGATTCAGATGCTGAATCGAATCCCAAGCCTCGAGGGTTTGAGGCGAAGAATCGGCCGTGATGCGTTCCTCGGGAACTCCGAAAAGATCGGATGCCATGGTTCGAATCTGGTCGAAAACTGCAGCGCTCAATCGTGTCCTCCGTTGGGCGTGATTAGTTTAACCCATGCAGGAAAGGCTACTGCCTGCTGCGTGAGATCGAGGGACCAGAGCGAACCCTCGCTAGTTTGTTCCACCAGCGCAAATTTGTGTTGCAAGTAAAAATCGCGTGCCGGCGCATTTTTCCTGGTGGGCAGGAACCATCCCACCAGCCGCTTGCATCCGCGGTGCGCAGCACTTTTTGCGATGTGGGCCAGGAGCGCGGTCTCGACCGTGCGTCCAATGACGCGGCAACTCAGCAGGAACGTGTCGATTTCGCACTGATCGCCCTGGTCAAGGACGATGGCGACACCGACGAGGCCATGATCGCTGTGCCTCGGTATAGCGTCGCGTGGTCAGGTTGAACTGGTTGGTTTTTTGCGTGAGTTGCGCGACGCGCGCGAGCGTGAGGTCCGATACGGCATCGAGTTCGGCTTCCTGCTCGAGAAAACGGAAGAAATCTTCTTTCGATTGGAAACTTTGTTCGGCGCCCGCACGCTGGCGCTGTTCGGCGTACATGGCAGTGCGCTGCTGGTCTTCGGCCGAAAGCGTGAGACGCTCGAACACAGGACTGTCACGCACAGTGGCAGCGTACTCGAGCGGGTTTTGCGGAAGATCGATCACTGTTACTTCGGGCAGAGCGGCGCGAACCTGCTCGCGCTCGAAAGGGTTGACGTCGAGGAAGGCGAGCGAGTCGATGCCGATATTGAGTTCCTGCGCGATTTCGCGAAGATTCTGAGATTTATCAGTCCAGTTGATGCGGAGGGCGGCGAAATGTCGGGAGCGCAGCAGCATGCCCGGGTGCTTGTCCAGGGCTTCCATGGCATCGTCGAGATTGTTCTTGCTGCACACGGCGAGCAGGACTCCCTTCTTCGAAAGATCAAGCAGCACGCGTTGCAGAGCCTGAAACGCGGCTCCGGGATATTCGGCGCCGACCTTGATGCCGGTCATTCCCTCTTCGCCGATAACGCCGCCCCAGAGCGTGTTGTCGAGATCAACGGCCAGACATTTGGCGGTGCGACCGGTGAGGGGGAGGAGAAAGCGCATCCACTCGCGCGCCATGTGGAGCAGATGATCGGCGGCGATGGGCAGCCGGGCCGTCAGCCATTTGCGTTCGTCGTGCCAATTTTCGCTGCCATACCGCGCGACCAGCGCGTCGTAATCGAGAATGTGTACGCCGTGGAACTCTTCGGCAATGCGGCGCAGTTCGCGGTTGATCTGGCGAATGAGTCCAGATTGTCCAGTTTCGGATTGGCTGTCGAGCACGCCCAGGCTCGGATGGGCGGGGCGTTCGAGCGAGTGGATAATGAGCGCCGCCTGACTGTGCTGGCGGAATGAGGTCACCCACTGCTCGTAGCCGCGTGCGACACGATCCGCGGCCTGGCGCGCGGCCTCGGGTGACAGATCGGCAAACTCGCGGGCAAGATCGGGCGCGACGTCTTTCGTGCGAACCGCGAGGACTACGGCGTTGGGCGCGAATCGGTAGAGAGAACTGCCGGCGTCGACGATATCCTGCACATAGGTGTTGAAGTCGCTGACGTGGACTTCGAGATCGATGCCGTACAGGAAGGCCTCGGCGCGCAACAGCGGAACGATCGGCTCGACCGTGAAAGAGCGAAGAAAGGCGAGCTTGAACTTCGCAAGTGGAAGCTTGTCGAGTAAAAGCCGGTCGCGGAGTTGATCGATTCGCGAGTTGACGAAGCCGGCCGTGGCCGAACCAGGCTCGCGGCGCCAGAGTTCGCCGAGGCGTCGCGAAGCTGCGTCGGCCGAGCCTTCAGCGATCAGGCGATCGATTTCCCCTCGCAAGTTCGACGGATTGTGCTCCTGGGACATCGTCAGTGCTTCAGATACTCGATCGGCAAGGCAGCATAATAGCCTAAGACGCTTCCGCTTTCGCTTTGCCCATGCGGCCCGTATTGGCGATACGCGCCAGCGGAGTATCGGATTTCAGCCAAAGCTTAAAGTCGAAGTACAACGGGTACAGAAAATTCATGAAGCGCACAGAGAAAGACGGGTGCAGCTTTTCGGTCGGCGTAGTGAGCGTGTAGCCCGTCGCTTCGAGCAGATCGCCGTCGAGGCTCTCAATGTTGCGAATCTGTTCGGGCTGGAACATGGTTTTAAAGCGGCCGATGGTTTTCGCTTCGGCCTCCTGCCCGTCGCCGCGAAATGAAGAGTTCGGATTCTGCAACGACCCGAGTGCATTCTGCTGAATGTGGTCGTAGTCGAGATCCTGCTCAATGAATTTGCCGATGCGCGCCAGCGCTTCCCGCGGGTTGAGCACCAAATCTTCGTAATGCACTTCCAGGTAATCGCCGCCCATGGCCTGTCCGTAGCGGCGTCCTTTGCTCACGATCCAGCGCCAGAAAATCGCGGGCGCAAGGTAGGCGCGGGCACGATCCCAAGGCAGAGGGCGAATCCATCCAATGCGGTGCAGGGAGGCGGTGACGTCGCGGCCATCGCGAATAATGTGAACGATCAGCGCGTCGGGAACGACTTTCTTGATCAATGGCAGATAGAGCAAATGAAGCGGCGTGCACTCGGCCCAGCGCTGGACGCCCTGCTTGCGGGCGACCGCGTCCATCACGATGCGCAGGAAATCGCCGGCATTCCGGCACTCATCCATTACACACCGATCGATCTCTTCCGGCTTCAGGCCCGTGCGCTCGAACAGCATGCTCTTGTAGTATGCGTCGAGTAACTTGCGCCGGTTGCCGCGCCGCGCGAGATTGCCGAAGCGCAGGCCGAGAAGATTAAAGGCATTGCTCTCGGCGTGGTAAACGGCGAAGCCTCCGGCGGAGAGCAGCGTGTGATAAAGAAACTTAGTGCCGGAGCGTCCGCAGCCGAGCACGAAGACTGGAGCTTTGGATCGAACATTGGAGCGCACTCCGCCGTCGGGCGCCGAGCCTCTGTTCATTGTCTCGAGAGTTTCAGCCGCGGGATTCATAAGCGATTTTCAGGAGCCGGGCGACTCGGCAATTGCCGCGGGTCTTCCGCGAGTTCCAGCGCGGAAACATCTGCGAAGCGACCCACCGGCGTGTTCATCTTGAGCCAGAGCTTGCTGCCGAGGAACGCGGGATACATCGACCGCATCCACGAGAAGCGCAAACTGCCGCCCCGTTCTGCTGCCGGAAGCGAGAGCTGGTAACCGTTTTCTTCGAGACAGTCGCCGACCGTGCCTTCGATCGCGGCCACGCTCTCGGCCGAGAGGCGTTCCTTCCAACGGCCCAGCGGATGAATCTCTGCTTTGCTCTCCTCTTCGCGGAAGGACGAATTGGTTTCCGAGAGGCGTCCGAGAGCGGCGCGCTGGATCTGATCGTAGTCGAGATCGTGATCAATGAAGCTGCCCAGTTTGCCGAGCGTTTCGCGCGGATTAGTAATCAGGTCTTCGTAGCGAATTTCGATGTAATCGGCCGGAAAGCGGCGACCGGCGGCGCGTCCGTGGCGCACCATCCACTCCCAGTAGAGGGCGGTAGCGACGAGGCTGTTGGTTTCGCTGCGATCCCACGGCAAAGGAGCGAATCCTCCCATTTTTTTGAGCGAGAGAGCGATGTCGCGGCCGTCCCGGATGATATGCACGAACAGGGCGTTCGGGATATCTTTTTTTACGCGCTCGCTGTGCAGAACATTATCGGGGTCGTAAACCGCCCAGCGGCCAACGTTCTGCTGCTGTGCGACCGAGTCCATCACGACACGAATGAAATCTCCGCCAGTCTGGCACTCGTTCAAAATGCGGTTCGAGAGTTGCTCCGGCGCCAGTCCGGTGCGGCGAAAACCCTTGCTGCGCAGCCATGTGGCCACGATTTTTTCCCGATTGGCGCGGCTCTGCATCGCGCCATAACGTGGGATCAGAACCTTGTAGATCGGCAGGTAGCCGCGATAGATGGCAAAGCCTCCAGAGGACAACAACATGTCATACAGGAGGTTGGTGCCAGAACGATGGCAGCCCATCACGAAGACGGGGAAGTTCTTGCGATCAGTTGGAATGGCCGGCGACACCCAGTGAAAATCTTACCACGCAAGATCGCGCCGGTCGTTTGAAAGCCCCGTTAAAACAAGGGTTACGGAAGTCACTCCAATCTAGTCCGCCTATTCCACCCCTGCAAGCGCTGCGTTCAAGCCGTCAATATCAGCGCCCATGTCGCGTCCATCGGAGGCAGCGCCCGCACCGGGAGACTTCCCTGCGCAACCCGGGCCTTTTTCGTGGCACAGCCTGGGGTCCTTGCTGATCGTGCCCTTCAGATCGCGAATGCCGGCAGCTTCCCGGTTGGAGACAATGATATTGCCCTTGGGCCAGCCCCCCTTGTCGTCGGTGATGATGAGGTTGTGGTCGAACCGATAGGGATTAAAACACGCATCCAAGAGCGCTGCTGCTCCGAACCTCTGGCTGCGCGGGGCACAACTATCCTTGCCGCCTCCCGCAGCGGAGAGAGGCTCACGGCGGCCGCCGCCTATTTCGAAGACGCTATTGGTAATCGTGAAATCCTTAAGTTTGTCGGCTTCTTCTCCCTTCACCATAATGGATGCGAGCACACCGGGACCGAAAGACGTGACGTGATCGATCTGGAGATCATGAATGGGAGGCGCGGCCGACAGTAACATCAGGAATAGCCCGCCGCCACGATAGTCTTCTTCGTGGATGTCATCGGCGACAATGTCATGAATGCTGTAGATTCCGCCATCGGCGGCAACGCCCTTACCTTTGGTCGCGTGCGAGTTCGAAATCTGGAAAACGCCCGCCACGTTGTGGATGCGGTTGTAGCGCAACGTGATGTCATTCACGCGGCAGATCGGACAGTTGCTCGCCTGGCTGCGCGCGCTCAGCAACATTGAAAATCCCCTTTGGCTGAATCCACCCCAGGAATTTTCCAGCAGATTGGCTTCGACCAGCACGCGGATTGCGCTCTTCAGTTCGAAATGGTTCTTGACGATGTAAGGGTCTCCCTTGGGGCTCGGCGTGTATCCGGGTTCGCCCTCCTTCCAGATCATCGGGCGATACAGATGGTTGCGGCGAATCTCGATATCGGTAGGGTTGTTCTTCGAGGAAGCGCCGCCAAAGAGAATGTTTTCGCCGGAGGCTTCGAGAAAATTGTTGTAGATCTTGAACGTTCCGAAGGGCTCATCGCTATGAGCGCCGCCAACCGCGGTGGCGTCGGTGCATTTGCCAGAGCGCGCGATGCAATTAAAACCGCTCACATAGGAATTGATGACAGCGACGAAATGGGCGCCTTCCACCATGCCGACGCCATGCGCGAGTTCAGCGCCCTCGGCGGGGTGAATGTAGTTGCGATCGAAAATCACGTGATCGCTATGCTCGGTGCTGATCAGCCGCATGATGTTTGCTTCGGCGCGACTGGTCCACTCGATGCCGATGAAGCGGAGATGATCTCCCACCACCGCTCCGGAAGGGTCCTTGACCTCGAGAGTTGCCAAGAGCTTGGCGACGCCACCCTGGGGTTGGGCGAACGTCGGTCTGCCGGGAAGACTTGCAACGCCTGCCCATGCTGGAGAAACGCGCGTTCCCTCCGGAGGCAACTTGGAGTCCGGAGTATCGGTTCGGATGGTGATGTAGTGGTGGTCGTCGCATTTCTTCGAGGGAAGGCTTGCGACTTCGAAGGTTGCGCCCGCCGGAAGCAACAAAGTGTCTCCGCATTTCGCGTTATTGATCGCTTCCACGAGGTCTTCCTTGGCGCCTACATGGGTCTGCTTGCCGGGCGACGGGGTTCCATCGAGACCGGTGTAATAACAGGTTTTGGGCAATTCAGCCGGGCCATCCTTGTCGCCAAACTGAGGCACATCACCCTTTCCGCAGTACGCGTTCTCACCGATTGGCGGTGCAGTGGCCGACGCCAACCCCCCTGACAGCAACGCGAAAATCGGGAGCAACGCAAAACAAAGGATTCCGGTGGATGAAAGCGAGCGGAAAGCCTGCAAACGAAACCGAGCCATCTTTTCTCCTCGTGGCCGCCCGCGCCCCTGTCGTATTAGGAAACCACGCGCACTAGCCTGCGGTTTTCAGTTTACTAGGCTGCGCTAGTGGCTGCACGGTCAGCCGTGCTCGGGAAAGAACAATGGGAAAAGAAAAAAGGTCCGCGCCAGGAGTCGCGGACCTTGTAGTGCCACACGTACGAACCTTATTGGACCCCTGCCAGAGCGGCATCGAGTCCAGCGACGTCGGCCCCGAGATCTTTGCCGTCCGTGCCCTTGTTCTTATAAGGACTGCTGGGCATGAGTTCATAGTTTCCACCGTTACCATTGTTGTAGTTGACAAATTGAACAGCCTCCGGACTATTGGGGAAGTAGTTATCTGTCGGCCAGTCCTTGGGTGGAAACTCCGGCGGAGTCGCGATCAGTCCGTTGTTCGAGAATGTGTAGGTTTTGAAGCAATTCCCAATGCTGGTAATGGGCACGTCCTTGATGGCACAACTGCCGTTGCCCCCTCCCAAAGCATTCCAAACCGGGTACCGGCCGGTCAGCATCAGGTTGTTGGTGAAGACCAATGCATACATGGACGCGTTCCCAGCGTCGTTCCCGATGGTCGTGACGTGACTGTTGGCATCGGGAAATGCAGTGACATGGTTGATCGTGACCGTGTTCAGCGGATTCTTCGGCCAGCCGTTCACGATCTCGAAAGCGGAGCCGCCGCCAGTGTAAGTGCCGCTGAGATCGTCCATCACAACGTCATGAATGCTCCAGCGCGTGCCCGCTTTCGCTGGGGCTCCGCCCTGTCCGTTGCCGGAAATGGAAGTGGCCAGTTGCATTCCATTCCCCGCATGCGAGATCTGCGTATAGCGGATCGTCACGTCAGTCACTTCGCAGATATCACACACGTTTTTACCCGATTCCGTGTGCTGATTTTTGGGAGTGACCAGAATGGCAAAGCCGGTTTGGGTGAAGCCTCCCCAAACGTTGTCCATCAGGTTGGAATCGACCAGCACGCGCACCGCATTCTTGAGTTCCATGTGGTTCTTGACGACGAAAGGCTGGCCACTCGGTCCGCCGACGAATGGCGAATTTCCGGGCATCCATTGCCAAGGCTTCCAGAAGTGGTTGCCCACGATCTCGATGTCGGTGGGCGTCATGGTAGCGGGACCGCCGCCGAACATGATGCCCTCGCCGGAGGCTTCCAGGAAATTGTCCTGGATCTTGTACGGACCGTCCTGGGTATCGCTGACGCCGCCACTGACGGCATGTGCATCGGTACAACTGCCAACGCCTGAGATGCAATGGAAATCGCTGAAATAGGAATCCACCACGGCAATGTAAGTGCCGCCGCTCGCGGCGAAACCATCGCTGGTTTCATCCTGCGCGTTGCCGTGCAGCCAGGAGCGATCCACAATGATGTGGTCGGCCGTTCCCTGCAGCGAGATCAGAGATGCGTTACCCCCGAGCCCGTTCGCACGAGTAATTTCCAGGCCGACGAAGCGATAATAATTGGCCCCGTTGGCGATTTGGAACGGACCGTTGCCCGTTTTCGCCAACTGTACCTTGGCCAACACATCTTGCGGGTTCGGACAGTTGTAGGCGGGGCGTCCCTCCAGAGATGCAATCCCGGCGTAGCACGGCGTTACCCGCTGGCCTTCGACCGGCAGGGCGCTATCCGGAGAACTGGTGCGAATGATGATCCAATCGCTGTCCGTGCAATGCTTGGCCGGCAACGTGAAGTTGCCGGTGAAAGTCGCACCTGCCTGCAGTTGAATCGTGTCTCCGCAGGCGGCGCTGTTCAAGGCCGATTGCAAATTCCCACCGGCCTTGACGCTGATGAGTGCGCCCGGCGCCGGCGAGTTAGACATGGCGCTGGGCACCGTCACTATCGGCAGTTGCGCCGGACCATCGTAACCATTGCCCGCCAACACGGTAAGCCCGAACGTGCCGGACGCCGTTTTGCCGTTGGCATCCGTTACCAGTATCGTAAAATTAGGCGTTCCGACTGCGGTCGGCGTGCCACTCAATTCTCCAAAAGCACTCAGCGAGATTCCCGGGGGTAGATTGCCACTCGGGATGCTCCAGGTGTAGGGTTGCGTTCCACCCGAGGCCGAAAACGAAGCCCAATAAAATTCCCCCTGTTCCCCGATGGGAAGACTCTGCGTGGCAATTTGCAGGGATGACTGTTGCTGGGACGCATTAATCGTAACCGCCGCGCTGCCGTATCGGCTGGAGTCCGCCTGGCTGGTCGCGACCACGGTCGCGCTGGTGGTTGAGTTCACTACGGGCGCGGTATAAAGACCGCTACCGCCGATCGAGCCCAACGTTGCCGACCATGTAACCGCCGTGTTCGGCGTGCCAGTGACGGTGGCAGTGAACTGCTGGCTTCCACCTGAGGACAAAGTCACGTTCGAAGGAGAGACGCTGACCGTGATTCCCCCGCCGCCTTGACCCCCATTTTTGATGGGGACCGAGTACGACTGGGATCCCGTCCCGGAGTTGGGTTTGTCCGTGACCCCAACCACAAAATTGTAATTGCCTGCCGCAGTCGGCTGGCCCGTGAACGAGCCCGTGGTTGAATTCAAACTGATACCCGGCGGCAAGCTCCCAGACATTATCGAGAACTGATAGGGCGAGTTGCCGCCACTTACCGACAACACCGCGTTATAAGACTGATTCACCGATCCCGAGGGAAGTGATCCGGAGAGCACCAGGCCTCCGTCGTTATGCCCGGAAGCCTGCGCCACCGTGCCGCATGAAATGGTGATCAGACTCATCACCAGTAGGACGATCAGAACGCCGATTTGTGTTACATGCTGTTGGGTAAGACTTTTATGAGTACGACAAGGACTAACTGCTGACATCACCATTGCGAGACCTCGACCTTACAAATTGGGGGACTAGTCGAGCAAGTCCACATGCTGAATGTACGCAGATGGGCCGGGCCCTCCCAGATATCAGAAGTTCACGCCGCAACGCATTAGTGCACCTGAACCTGACCTGTACGATTTCGCATGAGGGCAGTGATCGCCTGGTGCACTTGTGCGAGAGAGAGCCCAAACCCGGTGCGGGACGCGGAGAGTGGCGGATTGGACTCCGAGTCTACGCTCGCGTGGGTGGGAGAGCGGCAAGCAGATAGCACGAATTACTAAAGTAACTGGGCTACGTTACTAAGAGGATTCCCTTAGTAAAATCGCGCGCAGCCGATCATAGGCGCGGTTTCCCAGCAGGCGTTGCACGCCGCGGCGAGTCTCCAGCTGAAGGCGTTTTTTCCACAGACCCCGCCCGCGGCAGATGGCGCTGAACTGCGCGATGGAGAGATCGCGCAACATGGCAACGCGACCGAGTTCAAAAGCGCTGGTCGCGGAATCGTTCGCATGAAACTCGCTGTTGGCAACCGTCTTGAATCCGGCGCGGCGCGCCATCTCTAGCGCGCGCTGATTGTAGCGTCCTCCGGGACAAGAAAAATGCTCGATTGCATGCCCGATCCCCTGCCCATGCACAAGGACCTGCTCGATTTTCGTTTTTGCATCGACGATTTCGCGGCGCAGTTCCATCTCCGGCAGATCCGAGAGATAAGCGTGCGTCATCGAATGGCAGCCAATCTCAAAACCCTGGCTGTCGAGCTCACGAACCTGTTCCGCACTCAGGTACCCCGGCATTCCCAGAAATCCAGCCGTCAGATAAAAAGTCGCATGAAAGCCAAATTCACGGAGCACGGGAGCGGCAGCGATCAAATCCGTTTCGCAGCCATCGTCGAACGTGATGCAGACGCCCGGTTCTGCGGGACAACGCTCTGCGGGATAACGCTCGCCGGCAAAGCGCAGAGCTTCGCTCACACTCATGCCGCGAAAGCCGGATTGCTTCAGCCATTCCATCTGGCTGCGGAAAGTGTCGAGCGGCAGGATGTAGCGCACGTAGCCGGGTTCGGACTGGCAGAGCTTGCGGCCAGCTAACTCGAGTTCGTGATACATCAGGAAGGTGATACGCGCCATAATAATGATGATGGCAAAACTCCGGAAGCGGGAGCGTCAGCCTTTCTTGTCGGCGCCGACGGTTTGCGCGTGGCGATCCAACATCGCGAGCAAGGGATCGCGCAGAAACGGACCACCCGCCAGCAAGCCGGAGATCAGCGGATCCTTTTGATTGCAGCGTAGCGGCGACTGATCTAGTTTGAGCGTCCAGCCTCCGGCGCTTTCGACGAGGGCGGCCCCGGCCGCAACGTCCCATTCATTTTTCGGAACCAGCGTGAAAGTGAGGTCGGCGCGGCCAGCAGCGACCAGGCCGAGTTTATAAGCAACCGAGCCCATCGGACGAATATTAAATTCGGCGGACTCGAACTGTTTCCACTCGCCGCGTTTCACTTCGCTGCGGCTGGCCAGCACGAGCGCACCGTGCAGATCCTTGCGCTGGCTGGGTTGAGCGGGCTTGCCGTTATAAGTGACGCCCGCATCGCGCGCACCCAGAATCAGTTCGTCGGTCGCCGGATTGCAGATTCCGCCCGCCACTGGAACCCCATTCTCTACCATGGCGATGGAGACACAGAACTCGGGAATGCCCTGCACGAATTCGCGGGTTCCATCGAGCGGATCGACAACCCATACGCGCTGCTTATCGAGCCGCGAGAAATCGTCAACCGTTTCTTCCGAGAGCCAGCCTTCGCCGGCGCGCAGCAGATTCTTCTTGAGGACGGCGTCAACCGCGCGATCGGCCGCCGTTACGGGATCGTCGCCAACTTTAAATTTGGCCTCAATGGCGCCGGGAGTGAAGCTGTTCAGCACCGTGCGCGCCGCTTCCAGAGCGGCGTGGATGCGTTCGAGTAGTTCTTTAGATGAGTATGAGGTCAATTTGCGCTCCGAAAATGCGCCCCCAGTAGCAAGCATTGAAACATTGAGTCATTGAAACATTGAGTCATTGAAACATTGAGTCATTGAAATATTGATTCAGTGATTCATTGAATCAATGCCTTTCACGCCCATAGCATTCTAGCTCCCGTCATCAGGAGCACCGCACACAGAATCCGCCGCAGCCAGAGTACGGGAACACGCGTCGCCAGATAGGAGCCGAGCATTCCGCCAGGGATCGAGCCGATCAGCAGGGAACCGACCAGCGTGAGGTCGACGTTGCCCGCCCGCCAGTGCAATAGGCTGGTCACGCCGGTAAGAATCACGGCATGGGCAATGTCGGTGCCCACCATGATCTTCGGAGGAAACGAATAAAACAGAAGTAGCAACATCATAATGATGCTACCCGACCCCACCGAAGTGATGCCAACCAGAAAACCGCCCACCAGTCCGATCACACTCATGAAGGCAAAGGATTGCATCGTGGGCTGGCGACCAACCAGATGGTCTTCAATCCGTCTCTGGAACAGAAGCAGTGCAGGAATGATGACCAGGAGCAGTCCCACCGCGGATTTGATGAAGTCGTTGACCCCGGCGCCATGGATCTGGCGCAAATGCACCAGAAAAGTGACGCCCAGGTAAGAGCCGGGAATGCTGCCGACGGCTAACGCCAACACGACTTTTATCCGCACCGTGCCTTTGTTGAAGTGAATGATACTGGCGGGAATCTTGGTGAAGAAGTTGCACAATGCGTCGCTGCCGACGGCAATAATGGGAGGGATACGCAGCCCGAAGATGAGCATGGGCAGCAGTAAGACGCCGCCGCCCAGACCCGTTAGGCCGATCAGCGTTCCCACAGTGAAGCCGATCAGGATTTTTAACAGGAAAAGTTCCATGCCGTCTTTCGCTGCGTTCTCAGGTTCCGGTTCTCAGTAAAGCATAGCCAGGTTAAGGAATTGAGAACGCTGAGAACCGGCGCTGAGAGCCGTTTTCAGAGGCTATTATCTCATAAAGTCCACTGTAATAATGGACTTTATTGACATCAATATTGGCATCAATATTGACATCACTGAGCGGCCTAATTTGGCGCAAATTGTTCGCATCCGTAGCGGCGCTACAATCGCCGCGCGGAAGTTAGGACACTCCCTGACATCATCAACCGTTGCCGTTGGCGCCCACGAAGCCCTCGCGCTCGAGGTGCAGAATTATGGTCTGCGCCGCTTCCTCGGGGGTCAGCTTAGCGGTGTCAATCACCACTTCGGCATCGCTCGGCGCCTCGTAGGGATCGGAGATGCCCGTGAATTCCTTGACGATGCCGGCGCGAGCCTTGGCGTACAACCCCTTGCGGTCGCGCTGTTCGCAGACTTCGAGCGAAGTAGCGCAGTGCACCAGGATAAACCCGCCGACCGGCTCAATCAGCTGCCGCACATGTTTGCGAGTCGCCTCATAAGGAGCGATGGGTGCGCAAATCGCAATCCCACCGTTCTTGGTGATTTCCGAAGCGACATAGCCGATGCGGCGAATATTGATGTCGCGGTGCTCCTTTGAGAATCCGAGTTCCGACGACAAATGCTTGCGCACCAGATCGCCGTCGAGCAGGGTAACGGGACGGCCGCCCATTTCCAGGAACTTCGTAATCAGCGCGTTCGCGATGGTAGATTTCCCCGATCCCGAAAGTCCGGTGAAGAAAATAGTCACGCCCTGCTTGTCCCGTGGAGGATAGCTGCGGCGCAGTTCTTTCACCACTTCCGGATACGTGAACCACGCCGGAATGTCGCGGCCTTCGTTCAAACGGGCGCGCAGTTCGGTGCCAGAGATGTCAAGCACCTTGGCCCCGGCGGGAACTTCATCCGCCGGAACGTAACGGTCCTCGTTTTGCAAATACACCATCATCTGGAACGGAACCATCGCGACGCCCATCTCACTCGCATATTTGGTGAAAAGTTCCTGGGCCTCGTACGGTCCGTAAAACGGCTTGCCGTCCTTGTCCTTGCCGGGACCGGCATGATCGCGACCAACAATGAAGTGGCTGCAGCCGTGATTCTTGCGAATCAACCCATGCCAGATCGCTTCGCGCGGTCCGCCCAGGCGCATGGCCAGCGGCAGCATCGAGAGCTTCACCGTGCCGTGCGGGTACTTGGCGAGCAACAACTGGTAGCAGCGCGTGCGCACGAAGTAGTCCACGTCGCCGGGCTTGGTCAGGCCAACCGAGGGATGAATCAGCAGGTTCGCTTCCACCTGCTTGGCGGCGCGCATCGTCAGTTCGACGTGGGCGCGGTGCATGGGATTGCGGGTCTGGAAGGCAACGATCCGTGTCCATCCCAGTCGGTGGAATTCGGCTCGCAATTCCGCCGGCGTCAGCCGCAATGCGCGGAAATCGTAATGCGATGGCGCCTGGACTCCCTGAATGCTGCCCCCCACATACCACGGGTTCGACTTGTTGATGGCATAGTCGGCGCCCGGGTGCGCGCTGCTGGTCGAATTGAACACAGCTTGCGCCTCGGCAGTGCGATCCGGTTGCCATACATCCCCGACATTGAGGACAGCGAGCATCACGCCTTCGGCGTCGCGCAGAGCAATCTTGCTCCTGCCCGGAGTCAGCTTCTTGGCGAATTCCTCGGTCACGTCGAGTGTGATCGGTATCGGCCAGAGTACTCCGCTGGCCAGCCGCATGTTATGGCAGACGCCTTCATAATCCGCGCGGTTCATGAACCCCTTGAGGGGCGAGAAGCCCCCACTCATTAAAAGTTCAAGATCGCATAGTTGGCGTGCGGTCAGGTCCCACGAAGGCCATTCTTTCGAATGCCCCTTCAGTTCCGCGGCAACATCTTCCGGCACTTGCAGTTGTACGAGTTCTCCCCCGTGTGGGGCGATGAGATGGCTGGTTGAAACGGTCAATTCGGTGGTCCTCCCAATACGTAGATCAAGCTTTTGTGTGGAATTCAAATCACCATGAGTCAATGTAAGCTCCCCAGACTCGCCTCAAGTCTCGCAGGGGGGCGGCGAGGATTGGTCCAATGGGCTGAGTCCATCTAGAAATTCAATTTGTACGACAGTCAGTGTAACCCTTTGTAGTGAGCAATTACAATTCCGCCGCGCTCCGTAATACATTATGTAACATATTGAAAATAAACGGATAACTCTAATTATTCCCACCCTCTGCGATTCGTGTGAAACAAACTGCAACATTTGCCTAAACCCGTAGGCGGGCAGTTGGAGACGACCGAATCGCACCCCCACTTCACTTAAGATACCAGTAAGCGGCCACTCCCGTCTGGCGTCAAGGGTACAACGGTACTCCCGCCAAACCTCCGCAGTTAGCCTCGGGCGCTGAGCTTACTGCTGGTTGCCGACTAAATTCCCCGGAAATGAAAAGTCTTGCATAGTGGCTCGCGGTGAGCTTCTTCCCTCAGCCAAGTGGTTTATTTTCTGATAGAAACAGAATATTCCTCACAAACGTAAGGTAGCTCAATTGCACCAGACATCCGCTTGGGTCGTCGCCAGCGCAAGGATCATTTTCCGCTGCCTTCTTCCAGATTTGGTTACTTGGGGAACGCCGCCACCCAAAAATTGGGATGGTACAATGCCGTATTCGTCCCACAATTGTTCGGAAGGTTGCTGATTGCAGTTTCCAGGTGAAAGCGGGCGCGTAGCGAAGATTAACCGCTCAACCTTCAATCGGCCAAAACTTCTGACCAAAGAGTTTTCCGCCCCCCAAATCAATCGTATATGAGCAATATTACCAAGAAGATTGTCATCATCGGAGCAGGACCGACCGGACTCGGTGCGGCCTACCGTTTGCACGAACTGGGCTATGACAATTGGGTCCTTTACGAAAAGTCCGATGACGTTGGCGGCCACGCCACCTCGCACCTCGATCAGCACGGCTTCGTCTGGGACGAGGGCGGTCACGTAATCTTCTCGCACTACAAGTATTTCGACGACCTGATCGATAAGGTTCTGGGCAAGGAAGTGCACGAGCGCATTCGCGAGAGCTGGATCGTGCAAGGCGACGACTCGTGGGTGCCGTATCCCTTCCAAAGCAATCTACGGTACCTGCCGAAGGAAATTCAGGTCAGTTGCCTGTTAGGAGCGGCCAAAGCCGCCGCCAATGGAGGCGGACGCGAAGCGGGCAACTTTCGCGACTGGATTCTCGCTACGTTTGGCGAAGGCATTGCCGATGCTTTTATGTTCCCCTACAACTCCAAGGTCTGGACCACGCCGCTCGAGCAAATGTCGAAACACTGGATTGCCGATCGCGTCGCGGTGGTGGATTTTAAGCGGCTGCTCGAAAACGTGCTGTACGAGCGCGACGATGTGGCCTGGGGTCCGAACAGCAAATTCAAGTTTCCGCTGCACGGCGGAACCGGCGAGATCTACCGCCGAATTGCCCGCTACTTTACCGCCAAGGTGCAAACCGGAAAAAAGCTAACCGAGGTTGATCCAATCCGCCGCCAAGTCTCTTTTGCCGACGGTACCGGCGACACCTATGATGTGCTGATTTCGACCGCACCCCTCGATCTCTTTGTGAAAATGATGAAGCC
>JBEKED010000051.1:0-15010 GCA_050014035.1 Terriglobales bacterium | reverse complement strand
AAAACGACCCCGAAAAATTATAATTCCAGCTTAATCTCTTCGGTTGCGACTTCCACCGAGTCTACGGTCACTTTTACTTCTGTCACCACCGTGGCCACTGAGAGAACGATGGGCGGTGCAAGAAAGGTCTGCCCTGGCGCGAGATCCCCCGAGTACACTTCGTTTCCGAACCCCGTTGAACTTACCGAAAGTTGGAAGTGGCCCGCAGGAACGTTGGAGAAGGAGAACTGCCCATTGTCACCGGTAATGACCTCTCGATAATCGGAATTATCCTGCGGAGTGAGCCGGATCACCTTGCCCACGCTCACCGCCCCCGACTGGTCGAGGACTGTACCGATGACGCTTCCCGGCTTGGCCGCCACGGGACCACGCTCGATAGGCCCCCCAGTCTGCGCACTCGCCATCGCACAGCAAATGAGCATGACTAGGGCAACGCCAAGACCCAAAAATGAGTTCTGCTTCGAGAACGTTCGGGCCCCTACCAGGATTGCTTTATGACCGCTCAAAACAAACACTCCCCGCGCTTCCAATGAGAACGCGGCTGGATCCTTCCGGAACTAGGAGGTAACCTCTCTACAGTCTGAATTGGATGCACGACTGGCGGGTGAGGTTTCGAGGAAGAAAATCCGTGTCCACTGACCCTCACCTTCGACAATGAACTCCGGTATGCTTGGCAGGAATGCAACCTGCAGCCGTGGGTGTGATGATCGAATTCCGCGATGTCTCCTACCGCGTCGCGGGCACACCAGTACTTTCCGGATTTAATCTGCAAGTACAAAGCGGAGAGACTTTAGTGCTGCTGGGGCGCAGCGGTTCAGGCAAGACTACGTTGCTTAAGTTGGTGAATCGCCTGCTTCCTCCTACTTCTGGAAAAATCCTGGTGAAAGGAGTGCCCAACGGCGAACTTGACATCATTCGCTTGCGCCGCAGCATCGGTTATGTCATCCAGGATGGTGGCCTGTTCCCACATTTCACAGTGGAGAGAAACATCGGTCTGGTTCCACGGATCGAAGGGTGGCCCCAAGATCGTATCAGTCTGCGGGTACAAGAGTTGCTGCAGATGGTAGGGATGGACACACGGACGGCGTCGCGTTATCCGCATCAGCTATCGGGCGGGCAGCGGCAGCGAGTGGGCGTGGCTCGGGCATTGGCGGCGGATCCCGAAATGCTTCTGATGGACGAGCCATTCGGCGCGCTCGACCCTCTCACACGAAACGATCTGCAAGGCGAATTTCTTTCATTGCAACAGCAATTAGCCAAGACAGTAGTTTTTGTAACCCATGACTTGCGCGAGGCAGTGCGCCTGGGATCGCGGATTGCGTTTCTGGACGCGGGGCGGTTGGTCACGGTCCTTCCGCCAACGGAATTCTTGCAATGCACCGATCCATTGGTGTCCGCATACGTGCGAGCCTTCGGCGATGCGGTGGTTTCGAATCCAAATCGAGGCACGACATGAACGTCGTTCAATTCATCCTGCGAAACCATGCTCAGGTGCTGGAGCTTACGCTGGAGCATCTCCGGTTGGTTGGCTTTGCCACGCTGTTTGCGGTCTTGATCGGCATACCGTTAGGGATTCTGATCGCTCATCGGCCCCGCCTCAGCAAGCCAGTATTGGCGAGTGCCAACATCATTCAAACCATCCCCAGTCTTGCGCTCTTCGGATTCTTGCTGCCAGTTCCATGGCTGGGCGCCCGCTCCGACAGGCTGGCGATTCTGGCGCTTACCCTCTATGCATTCCTGCCCATCATCAGAAATACATATACCGGGATCCGCGGGGTTGACCCCGCCGTAATCGAAGCGGGGCAAGGCATGGGACTAACAAAGGGTCAGCTTTTGTTTCAAGTGGAACTGCCGCTGGCCGTGAGCGTGATCGTTTCAGGCGTGCGTGTGGCGATCGTCATGTCGGTCGGGCTGGCAACAATTGCCGCAGCCATCGGCGCGGGAGGTCTGGGAGAATTCATCTTTCGCGGGTTGGCGATGGTCGACAACACCGTCATTCTAGCCGGAGCCGTTCCAGCTGCACTCCTGGCGCTGATGGCCGATTTTGGCTTGGGGCGGCTGGAGAGGCATCTGCAGCCGCGATGACGATGCTTCGATTTAGTCTGTGGATGCTGACTCTGGCTGCCATCGCCCAGCTGCTACCGTCTTGTTCGTCGTCTCGCAGCGATCGCATTGTGGTCGGGTCCAAGAATTTCACCGAATCGTTGCTGTTGGGCGAAATAATTGCACAACAGATCGAAGCTCACACCAATTTAAAAGTTGAACGTCGTTTTTATCTGGCCGGAACCTACATTTGCCATCAGGCGATTGTCGCCGGACGCATCGACATATATCCCGAATACACAGGCACTGCGCTGACTGCCATTCTGAAGGAAATGTCGAATGGCGATCGGGAGGGGGTTTTTGAGCGGGTAAGAAATGAATATGAACGGCGATTCGGGTTGACCCTCGGTCCAGCTTTCGGTTTCGACGATACATTTGCCATGGAGATCCGCGGCGAAGACGCTCGCCGGCTCGGCATCACGACTCTGTCACAGGCTGCATCCGTTGCTCGGCAGTGGCGTGCCGGGTTTGGCTACGAGTTCATGGAGCGCCCGGATGGATATCGAGGCTTGGCAGCTGCCTACGGCCTGCACTTCGCAGAGGAGCCACGCGTGATGGATTTAGGGCTACTCGCGCGTGCGCTTAAGGATCACCAGATCGACTTGGCCGCGGGCAACACGACTGATGGATTGATTCCGGTTTTGGGTTTGTTTGTGCTTAAAGATGACCGGCATTATTTCCCTCCGTATGAGGCGGTACCGGTAATTCGCCAGCAGACTTTGCAGGAGCATCCGGAGCTTGCCCAAGTTCTCGCCCAGTTAATGGGCAAGATTTCTGACGAGGAGATGCAGCGCCTCAACTATGCGGTGGATGGTCAGCACCGCGACCCGAAAGAAGTTGTGCGCGAATTCCTGGGAAGGAAAGGACTCTTACAGTGACTTGCCCAGTCGGAGCCGTGACGAGAGTCGACGCTCTCCTCCGTCATCGATCGTTATCGATCAACCGGCTCATCCCTGATTGCAATCTCCGCCCCGAATTGAAAGTCGCCCGACCGAAGGCTCAATATGCTCGACTTGCGCCACGCGCGCAAGTTCACCGTGCTCATCACCATGCAGAAGACGTTGGCGGGAATGAAGCCCAGTTGACCTGTTCTTAACCCGATAAAACATACAATTACACTGTTGACCGCAGCCAGCGCCCAGCCTTCCCAGCATCGCCGCCCGACTAGAATCGTGGACGCAATGGTTAAGACGCAAGATAAGTAATCAAGTCGCAACACAATAGAACACCTCTGAAACCATTGTGTGCGAAAGACGCGGATCGAAATGTGATTATGGCCTCGGTGACATGACGGAGGTCACTTGACCGAGAGCAGAACTCGCTAGTAGCTCAGGTGTAAAGCCGTGCTTCGATCGACCCGGCTTACCGATCAATGGTTGCGCCGCGGAACGCCCCGAGTTCTTCTCGCTCGGGGCTGAAGGCGCCCGCTTCAATCCACTCGACGGCACCACCGCATATTAAAGTCGATGCGATGTCGCCCACCGCTAGACTCGTGGTCATGCCAAAACCACCCAGACCCGAAACGTGAAACAGGCCGCCGATTTCTGGATCCCATCCGATGACGGGCAGCCGGTCAGGCGCGAAGGTGCGAATGCACGCCCAACTGCGGTGCAAGCTCACCGCCGCAAGTCCGGGAGCATTCTGCAAAAGCTTATCGACGAGAAGATCCTGGGCACGGGAATCAACCTCAGGTATGCCCGACGTTTGCTCGGTCTCATCGCAGGGGCAAAGAAGCAACCCCGCTCCTTCCGGCCTTACGTAATATCCGACGTCCACAGCCCACACCAGCGGAGCATTTTGCGGCAGTAACCCCGTGTCGTCGGAGACGAACAGGTGTCGACGAAGCCGCTTCAGTGGTAGTGGGGAAGATTCGCGGCCCAGACATCCCGCCCAGGCGCCTGCGGCATCGACAACGATTTGAGCCCTGACCTCGCCACGTGTGGTTCGGACCCCGCGCACAACTGAGCCCTCGACGATCAGGGATTCGCAAGCGCAGTCGGTGATGAGCTCAAAGCCGGCGTGTCGGGCTTCGGCGAGCATATTGCCGAGCAGGGTGTGGATGTCAACAATCCCATCGGTGGGGCTGAACAAGGCGAAGTCAAATTGAAAGCTGCCCAGAAACGGGAAGCGCTGCCGGGCTTTATCCGCGGACAGCAGTTCGGCGGGCACACACTGTTCGTGCAGTTGGTCACACCATTCAGCGGCAGGGTGGGGTTCTCCTTGAGTCAAGTACAGCCCTCCGGTTGGGCGGAAGACCGGAGATCCGTCAACGGTTTTGCCACGGAGCCGGCGAACGCCTTCAATCACGAGCTTGCGAAGAACGGGGTCTGCTTCCACTTGGCGTGCGATGGCCGCGTTGCGTCCCGAGGCATGGCTTCCGGGCAGCAATTCCCGCTCGAGAACCAAGCCGCTGGTTACACCGGCACGGGTTAGCGCGGCGGCAACGGAGGCTCCGGCAAAGCCCGCGCCAATCACGACGACATTGACTTCCGATGGAAGGCGACCAAGGGTTGCCATACCTTCACAGTATACGGAGAGCTGATCGTCGGTTTCTACTCCATAGCTTCTACTCCGTGGCTTCTACTCCATCTCAAACGGCAGCCACCGCAATCCTTCTCCCCGTTCCACCTGCAGCACCACCGCATCGTGCGGTTTGATCGGGCGCAAGGCCTCGCGCAAGGCGCTCAAAGAGTCGATCGATGTCCCGTTCACGCTATGAATCACATCTCCGGTCTCCAGACCGGTATTCGCACTCAGGAAATTTGCCACGCGTGCCACGACCACGACGCCGGTCGGAATCCGCGGGGTGCCCACGATGGGAAGCAACTTATCATCCAAGGTTAGCGCCAGTATTCCCAGCCGCGAAACCAGGTTGTCCCGCGAATTGACGAGATCCGGCAACGCATCCATGGGGTCCTTCATCTCCAGCGCTGCGATGTAAAGTGTTTTGTGCTCGGTTCCGCGCAGGACTTCGAGCTTCAGCGCTGCATCCAGCGGATGCAGATAGAGAGCAGCGGTGAATGCGGGCAGCGTGCCAATGGGGCGCCCGTCGGCGCGCAACACAATGTCTCCGATCTTCAGTCCGCCTGCCTCTGCGGGTCCTCCCGGCGTCACGTCATCGATCACCACTCCCCAACTTTGCGCCAGCCCCAATCCCTTGGCCAGGTTTTCCGTGATGGTCTGCGCGGCTGCCTTGATCTCAATGCGATGCACGTGTCCATACTTGCGCAGGCTCTGGTAGACGAATTGCACGATTCGCGCCGGAATCGCGAACCCCAAGCCCTCGCTGCCACCGGCTGAAGACAGGATGAACGTATTGATCCCGACCACGTACCCGTCGCTATCCACCAGCGGTCCGCCGCTATTGCCCGGGTTGATGGGAGCGTCGGTTTGAATGTAAACCATGGGGCGGTTAGGATCAGCCTGCCGAGCCACCGAACTCACCACCCCCATGGTCACCGAGTTCTCCAGTCCCTCGGGGCTGCCCATGGCAAAGACCAACTCTCCCTGGTGCACCGGCCGGCGGCTGCCCAGCGAAAGTGTAGGCAATCCTGTCTCATCAATCTTGATGAGAGCAAGATCAGTTTCCTTATGGAGGCCGACGAGACGTGCTTCAACAATGCGCTGCTTGCCTGCAGGCGCAATCTGGTCAGGGAAATCGACGGAAGCGGTGGGAAGCGCGACGTGAATGCGCTGCGCTCCCTCCACCACGTGCGCATTGGTCATGATGTAGCCGTCGGAGTCGACGATCACACCCGACCCGATCGCCTGCTCGCGCGTGATGAGCGCGGTTTGTCCACGACTGCTCTCGTCGACGGTCCCAAACCCAGAGACCAGAATCTGAACCACGGCGGGAGAGATCCGCGCCGTAAGCTGCTCGATCGCCGAATTCAGTTGCTGCAGCACGACGGGTGCTTCCGCCGGACGAGTTCCCATCGCCCTGGCCTTCTCGGCTTTATCGACGCCTGGTTTATACGCCTCAGGCTTCGCGTTCTCGGTCTCCGCAGTTGGAGATTGCGGCGCGACCTGTTGGCCAAAAGCCAGCGCGGCCCCTGACACGAAGCAAAACCAGGCAGCCACACGAAAGAGCAAAAAGTAAAGTCGACCATTCAACCTGCCAGCTGAAAACAACATAGCAACACACTCCTAAGAAGACAGTAGCGCCGGCATCGTGCCGGCGGTCTGGCGGGCGTCGCCCGCCACCGGGAACGGGATGACAGCATCGAACCCGATTCAGGTTAATACTCAGATGATGATTATGCCGGAAAGGAACCGAAAGCAGCCGGAAGGCAGGAGAAGCGAGGAAGCGCACGTACCTGTGCGCTTCCTCTGCCATCGTCGTAATCAGAAAGAATACTTCAACGAGAACTGCACCAGCCTCGGCGTACCGTTGGTTTGGGTGATCTCGCCAATGGCAGAACCGGCTTCGACGTTCGCATTCCCGGTAAACTGCGGGTTCTGGAAGTTTGGATGGTTGAAGAGGTTGAAGAACTCGGTGCGGAACCTCAAGTTCCCGTTTTCGCCGATCTTGAATGCCTTGCCCAGCGTGAAGTCGACGTTCACCTGCTTCGGGCCGATGATGCAGTTGCGCGGAGAATCGCCGTACCCGGTGGCGCCGTCCGGAGAATTTGGCACGACGGGCGCGGGCACATAGGCAGCGGGGTTGACCCAGTTGGCGACTTTGCTGAAGGTGCCGCCCGTATTCAAGGCATTGGTGCAATTGAAGCCGGAAGCGAAGCTGGCGGTAGAAGAGGGGCTGGCGAGTTGATAGGCCGATCCGCCAGACGAATCTGCAATCGTGATGGGCGAACCCGATTGCGCAACGATCACACTGTCGATTTCCCAGCCGCCAAACGCATATCCCATGGCATCTTTGCGGTTCACCATGAAGGGTAGGGCGTAATTGAAGCTGTTGACAAAGCGATGGCGATGATCGAAGTCGGAAAGACCTCGCGAGCACGCCGCACAGTCCTGATTGTTCACGCGCGTGAGGAAGGCGACACTGGCGGTCGAGACGTCGTCGATCGACTTCGACCACGTGTACGCGCTTTGGAAGTACAGTCCTTTCGAGAAGTGGTGCGAAACGGTCGCTTGCAAACCGTTGTAGTGGGAATCCGAGTTCGGATAGAACGCCTCAAACGCCTGCGGATTAATCCCCAGGTACGGCGCCCGCGCCTCGAAATTGCCAGCACCCGTCGCTCCCGTGTTGGTCGTGATCTGAGTTGAGCTTGGACCGCCGGTTCCTGTTAAGCAGTTGGTAGCACAGTTCACGGTGATGGGGTTGGTCGGGCTCGCCAGCCTTGGTTGGTCGGGATCAAAGGTGGAACGCAGACGCGTGCCCTTGGTGCCCACGTATCCGAGTTCGAGCACCCAATCTCTGCCCAACTGGTGTTGGACCGAGAAGTTCCACTGTTGCGTGGTAGGTACAACCCAGTGCAGAGGAACCGCCAGATTGATGTAGTCGATGGCCGTACCGGAGAACACGGGGCACTGCGAAGTGATTCCACCGGGGACACCACAAGGAGTGAAATTCTGAAGAATGGAGGGCGTCGGCAAGAAAGCTGGGCTCACCGTTCCCAGGGGCGGGGCTCCCGCAAAAATGCCCGCCATGCCTGTCCCAGGCATACCGTTATAAGGCGCGTTGCCGGTCACGAGCACCGGATAAATCGGAGCCGTAAACGACAGGTTGTCCACCGCGCCAATATCCTCGCGAACGCTGTAAATGCCGTACCCCGCGCGCACCACATTGCTGTGCTTCCCGCCCAAGTCATAGGCGAAGCCGATGCGCGGTTCCGGCACTCTCGCATATTCGTTATTCAGCGCGGCGCTGTTCAGCGTACCGCTCAAGCCCGGAATACCGAACTTACTAACGCAACTCGGATAGACGAACGCGACGCCCGTCAGATTGGCGTTCCCGGGAATCGCGTTGCCCAAGTGGCAGAGATTGTCGTAAGCCGCCCCGACCCACTCCATACGCAACCCCAGGTTGAGCGTAAAAGATGGCGTCACCCGCCAATCGTCCTGGGCAAACCCGGCAAATGCGGGAATGATGTAATCGTGGTTGGCTGCGCCGCCGCCACCTTCACCAAACGTTTCCGATCCCAACAGGAAGTTTTGCCAATAATCCAGGCCACTGACGCCTCCGGGGACGAAGAACAGTAGACCATTGTCCAGCACCGGGAGATTGCGGCGAATCGAAGTGCGGTCGACTTCAGCGCCGAAACGCAACGAATGATGCCCTTTTGTCCAACTCACCGTATCGAGATAGACGTAAGAATCCGATAACGCGGATTGCAATTGGTTGGGAAAGGGTCCAATCTGCAAGCCGCTGGCGAACTGGAACCGGTACATGTCAGGTGCACCCGAGCCATTGTCAATGCCCAGTGCGGAAGGCGAGGTGCCCGGGACGAGAACGTTCTGCAGTGCGTCGCTGATCACGTTGAGACCGAAACGAAATTCATTGATCAGCGCGTTGCTGAAGGAGTGCGTCTCTGCGATGCTGCCAAACCGTCCCCGCAACGGAATGTCGAGCGGGAAATTCAGGTTGCTGGCAACCGCCGGGTAGCCCGTCTGCACCTGCAGGTTATCGGCACCGAACGGTTCGTAGGTTTCGGAATCGGACCAGAAGAACCGCCATGAGATGCGATCCTTGCCATTGTTAAAATCGCGGTCCCAGTTGGCGGTGAACTGATCATCCCGGTAGCGGCCCGGAACGCTGAGCGTCACGGTGCCCGTGTTGATCACGTATTGCCCGGTGGAAGGATCGAAGGTATAACCGGGCGTGCCCGCGACGCTCGGAATGAGCCAGCCACCGCCTACCCCTTTCCCGAACTGTGTGCCCGGCGTCTGCAGCAGCGCCAGTGCTACGGGATCGATGGCCGTGGCGGTAGCTCCGTTACAGGCCACTCCGCAAAAGAAGGTATTGATCAGCGTAGCCTGATCGCGCGCCGTCGGCAGCACCGGGACGATAGCGTTGCTGATATAAGTACCCAGCGAGTCGCCGCTGCGCTGCCGCGTTCCCTGATAGTTGACGTAGAAGTACCCAAACTTAGCCTTTTCGCCAACCGGACCGCCGAGATCGCCGCCGAAAATGTTCTGCTGCAGCCTAAAACGCCCGATGAAGAAGTCGTTGGCATCCAGCGAGGTGTTCCGGAAATACTCCCAAACATCTCCGTGGAAGCCGGAGGTGCCACTTTTCAGAATGGCGTTAATGTTGCCTCCGCCATTGCGTCCCTGGCTGGCGTCATACAGGCTGGTGCCGACTTTGAATTCCTGGATGGAGTCGGGATTCGGGACCGGCGTAAACGTGAGCTCGCCAAACGAATAATCGGAGGCAGAAACTCCCTCGATCAAGTAGTTGTTGTTATCTTCTCTCCCACCATTGACGTCGATGCGCACGTTGCCGCGGCCCAGCGAGGCGGCGCTGTTCAAGTCCGCCGAAGCGCCCGCCGACAGATCGAGCAACTGCTGAAAGTTGCGCGTGGCCAGCGGGAGAGTGCTAACGGTTGTAGAACTGATGGCCTCTCCCGTGGTGGCATCCGTGGTATCTATCTGCTCCGCCTCGGCCTGCACTTCCACAACTTCCTTCACCGTACTCACCTTGATCACCGCGGTGATGCGGGTGGTTTCCGTGATGCGCACTGTCACGCCGGGGAACTTGGTGACGGGAAAGCCTGCTGCATTCACTTCCACCGTGTAATTGCCCACGGGCAACAGGGTGACGTTGAATAACCCCGACGCATCGGTCTTCAGTTGACGCAGGAGTTCGCCGGTCGCTTCGCTGGTCACGTTCACCTTGGCATTCGCGATCACGGCTCCAGATGCGTCCTGGACTACGCCACTAATGGCGCCCGTGGCTCCGCCTTGCGCGAAAGCCAGCGAGCCCAAGCACAGCACCAACAGCATCAGCACCACGAAACTTCGCATCCTCGTCATAAGGCGCCTTTCGTGAACGATTTTTGACAGCGCAAAACAGCTACAGGCTGAAAAACTGACCATTTAATAAACAAAATAAGCGGCTGTCAAGAATAATGCGACGCATCGAAATAATGAATAGCGGCCTCGATGCTGATAGTTGAGCCTATCTCCGGAATGAAGACGGCAAAAGACGGCCTGCTGAACTCAGGTGTCCGGATTTGGGTTTCCTGACCGCTGAGACCTCACATCTGAGACTTGGTTACTGAATCGCGTTCCCGTAAGTCGGCGACCCCTGCTGCACTAGAAAAAGTAACGTCTGGCCGCGCGCCGACCAGTCGCTTTGTGGATACTTGGAGACTAACTGCTCCGCCAGGGCAATGGCCAGGTTCTTGGACTGCTCCGACTTCTTACTTTGATCCTCTGTCTTATAAATCTCAATCAGAGCTGCCCGCCGGGAAGCCGCGTCATAGAGCGCCTCCGGCGCCGCGGGCGATTCCGGATGTTCTTTCACGTATTTTTCGTAGATGTCGGCCTCTTTCTCCGGGCACTTCGAAGAACCCTGCCACTCTCCGCACAGCTTGTTGTCGAGCAGGTGGAAAGCCGCGAGCTGCGCCCATTTTGTGTCCGGAAACTTCTTCACCACGAGCTTCATACCCTGCTCGTCGATGGTTCCGCGCAGGTAAGGATCTCTCTCGCGTGCGGACGGCCGCGATGCCATGTCCGATTTTTCGATTTGCCAGCGAATGTCAGCCGCGCGGTAGAGCGCCTCGCCCGCCAGCGGTGAAGCGGGAAAGATATCGAACGCGCGGCGATAGAGCCGCAAAGCATCCTGCGCAGCACCGCGTCGTCCGTGGCGGCGGCTGGCCTCGTCCTCCGCATCGACGGCCGCCCCGAACAGAATGCGGTCGCCATTGGGAGTCGATGCCCAAACCACTCCCGTATCCAGCACCCATCCGCTAATGGTCTTCTCCTCCCGCTCGTCGTCAAAAATAAATGCCGGGTCGGGAGTAAGCGAAGAGCCCAGCAAAGCTTCCACGTGCAGCCACTTCGGGCTGCGGTCGAGCAGAACCAGTTCCCGTCCGCGCTCAATCTCGGCCAGCTTATTAGAGTTGGTGTCGGGGGACAAATAAAGGACGGCCTCGCGCACCAGTGTCCCGTGATCAGCCGCCAGCAGCAACGAGTTTCCCAGCAGGATCAGAATGGTCCAATGCAATAGCTTCGTAATCGGTCTCACGGTAGTTTTCCTCTCCGGATTTGAGGGTAGCACGTAGATTAGGATGCCGTGGAACGGGGCGGTAAAGACCGCTGCGGGATGCCAAGAAGACTGAGGTCGAGTTTTTCAGCAATCTGCGTAGCCGCGCCATGACGAGCCGCATTGGGCTTTAGCACCTCAAGGAAGTCCCTACCCCTGCAGACCTGTTGATTCAGGTTGACAAGTGCGCAACCGTCCTGTACACGGTTGTTTTTCGCGAGCACCAAGGTCCGCCCATGACGTCCCGCAGCGCCGCCGCCTCGATCGCGATTCGCGACCTGAAAAGTATCGACGACCTCCGCCAGTTAAAAGCATTAGAAAAAGAAGTCTGGGGCATGGCGGAGGAAGACGCACTGCCCCTCACCCTCGCCATTGCCCTGAAGGCGGCCGGCAACATTTTCGTAGGCGGCTTCGATAAAGAGAAAGGCAAGGAAAAACTAGTAGGCTTCGCCTTCGGTTTTCTCGGCCGCGAGCACGGACAGACCACCATCCACTCGCACATGCTAGCCGTGCTCGACGCCTATCGTCATCTCGACATAGGCTCGGGCCTGAAGCAGGCGCAGCGAGAGCGAGCCCTGGCCATGGGCGTCCACGAGATGACTTGGACCTACGATCCGCTGCAAAGCCGCAACGCCCATTTCAATTTTTTCAAGCTCGGCGTGGTTTCCGATACCTATAAAGTGAATTTCTACGGCCCGGAAACATCCAGCAGGTTGCATCGCAACGCAACCGACCGCCTGTGGGTCCGTTGGATCTTGAATTCAAGACGGGTGCGCGATCGGCTGGCGGGTAGAAACACAAACCTGCGCGCGGAGACCATCGATACCATGCGCCTGCTGGCTCCGCTGGTTCGCTTTGATCCCAGCGGCAAACCAGCTCGCGGCGATCTGGCCCAATCCGTGGCAAGGCAGCGGGTGAGCATTGAAATTCCGGGCGATATTTTAGAGGTCGAGCAAGCCGACATGGGGCTGGCCAGGGAGTGGCGGGAAGCGACCAGATGGGCGTTTAGTGAGGCAATAACAGCGGGATTCGTAATGGCTGAATTCTGCCGTTCAATTCGTGGGAACCAGGGGCCCGGAGCGTATCTACTGCAGCGAGCCAAGGTGAGCGAAATAATCCCCGAGACAGCTGAGAGCTAACTGCTAATCTGCTCCCTCTGCTCCCGCATCTGCGCCAGGAAATTCTCCACCGGCACCTCAAACTTGCGGCGGAAAAGTTCGACCAGTGCGTCGTCGCTTCCCGATACCGTGGTGGCGGAAGCCTGGAACCCACACCCATCATCGGCAGACGACATTTCCATTCCGTCCGGTTCGACTTGAAGCGCGGGAGATTTATCAGCGTTTTCACGCAGCGTAGCGATCAGCCGTTGCGCCTGTTGGCGCTGCTCGGTCGTGCTCTGGAGAAACTCCAATCCCATTCCAAATTCCGGATGCGCCACCAATACGATGCCCGCCGCACGAAATTCAGCGTCGGCGATCTTGATCGAAAGCGTGACGCGCGTCCCTCTCGGGAACGGCGAGCCTGTCGTAAGGTAGCAGCCTCCAAGACTGAGGTCGGTCAGACGGCAAATCACTGGTGGATCGTCCGGTTCTGGCTCAGGGAGTTGGCTGTTCAACCAATCACGCAGTACCTTGCGCTGCTCGTCGCTGGCATTCTTGAAACGCACGCCGGCATGATCGTCGCTGCCTCCCCACGCCAGCTCTCCATAGATATCGAGCGCCCCGCTAGCGCCTGGCAATGCGAGCGAGAAGCGCAGCGGGCTCTCCTTGGCCGCGCGTCCGGAAAACCGAATTGCCATGCCGCCTTCGCAGAGATCAAGGGTCGTGGCTTTGTAACGGCTGGCGCCAAAGCACTCCACTGGAATTTGCACCGCGACCCGCATCTGCAGCCGCCGTTCCCGCTTCATCAGTGCGCGCACCGCCCGAAAGCTGGCCTTGGCCCGCTCCACCGCAAAGGGTTTGTGGAGCACGAAATGGGCGCCCATTTCGAAGCCCCCCTTCATCCCGACCGATCCTTCCACGAGCGCAATGGCCAACGCCCGCTTGTTCACGGGAGCCGCTTTCGCTGCTCCCAACACATTTCTAGCTTCCTCGGCTTTGGCTCCGTCGACGATGATTGCCTCATACCGTTGCCGCGTGATGCGGCGGACGGCATCGTCCGCTGTATGGCAGTGTTCGACGTCAATTTCCAAATCGTTGAGGACCCGGCGCAGCGTGCGCACCGTCTTTTCGTCAGCACTCAACAAGAGAGACTTCAAGGTCATCATTCGAATTCACGATTCAAACCGGATTCACGATCCTCACTCTCGCAAGCTGCCGAGGCCGCTGGAGAAAGACTCTGTGAATTGCCGCGGTACGCGCGAGATCGGGGGTGATCCGCCAGTCCTAAACTTGGGGATCGAACCCTTCTCCCCTTTTCCCAACTCTAAGGGTAGAGCACTCAGGGGTCAACGCAATGGCCCAATCCTCCGGTTACTGCAGTCACATCGGTTTTGCTATTTCCAGGCGGTAAGGGCGCCTCCTTGAACGATCCCAGCGTCAGGGAACGGCGAGATTCGAAAGTAGCTAACCGGTGCTAAAGGGTTGATTCTTGGTTGGAGTTGAACGTAGGACCGGCGGGGTAAACCGAGTGTTTTCGAGTTCCCCGTACCACCCGGTTCGCTTGCTGGCTGTGATGCATTGGTGACCGCTAGACTGCTTCGCATCGCGAGATGTCGATTGAAGCGACTTAAATTTCTTTGTTGCATCCTGCTCGTCACTTCTCGTGCCCGCGCGCAGGTCCGAGCAAAGGAGCGCGAGTTTTCGCACTGGCCGCAAATTAAAGCAGCAGAGCCTATACCGGCCCAAATTTTGTCTGCTACAATTCATTCACAGCATGGACAGATGCTGGTCGCAAGAAAAGCAGGAGGGGACGTAGTTCAGTTGGTTAGAACGCTGCCCTGTCACGGCAGAGGTCGCGAGTTCGAGTCTCGTCGTCCCCGCCATTCCTTTCAAGCACTTGCAGAAATGGCGTCATCCCGGCATAGGCACAGAAAGGTACCAAATAGGTACAAGCCTAAACGCCGAGAAGAGCGCCCTTGTGGGGCCCCCGACCGCTGTCCCCGCCTGAGCGCCCGCTCCAGCGCTTCTTCACTAGGCGGCCTTGCTTCTCTTCTTCCTAATGAAAAGCGACACCACGGCGGTTTGCGCAGCGCGCTTTTCACTCATTACGGCTTGGGTGTAGGTATCCAGAGTGACACGGATCGTCGAATGCCGCATTAGTTCCTGCATAACCTTGAACTCCGCACCAGTAGCGCGGAGCAGCGTGGAATATGTCCTGCGGAAGGTGTGCCACCCAATCCGCTTCGTGATGCCCAGTCCCTGCGCGACCGGGCGAATGTGATGACGAAGAAGCTGTTGTCCCCAATATGGGTTCTTTCCCCGATTCTGAGGGCTGGCGAACACCCAACTCTCCGGCGTTCGATACGGCGTTTTGTGCCGCCAGTTCCGCAGATCATGGATCAGATGATCGTGGAGGGGCACGGGTTTTTGCGAAGCCTCTGTCTTGCACTTTCCGACGACCTGTTGCACGATCGAGCGAGTGACCCAGAGTTGTTTATTCTTGAAGTCGACGTCCTTCCACTTGAGCGCAAACAGTTCGCTTTGTCTCAGTCCCGTTGCCACATCCAGTAAGACCATGATTCGTTCCCGCGGATCGAGCGCTGCTAGCAGTTGCCGGACCTCGTTGCAGGTGAGGACG
>JBEKED010000050.1:0-15234 GCA_050014035.1 Terriglobales bacterium | reverse complement strand
TCTTCCATCATTCTAGCCTTGTGACTTTTGGGTAGTGGCTCAATTTGACGACGCGCCCTCAAAACCTGAACCACGAAGGACAGAAAGTGCCACGAAGCTCTTTGTTCTCCGGCTTTCCTTCGTGGACCTTCGTGCCCTTTGTGGTAGATGTTTTGGCTTTCCTTCGTGGACCTTCGTGCCCTTTGTGGTAGATGTTTTGGCAAAATGAGCCACTACCGACTTTTCCCAGTATCTAAGGCTGTCTAAGTTCTCGAAGATGTCTTGGATTCATCCCTCGGCCAAGCCTGTTGCACGACAATGGTGGCAATAATGGTAAGGAAAAAACCTGCCAGCTGGGGATGTTTCGGCCAAACCATTCTTGTCAGGTTAAGTTTCCAGGCCCAGAAGCCGACCGCGGTTCCAATCAAACTAGCGATGAGTGTGATCTTCCAAGCTGCCATGAAAACCTCTTCAGGTCCCCTACACCTTCTCACCCCACGCCCTAAGTTTAACGCTTATTTCAATTCGCCGTCCGGCCGAATCCGACCGGTTCAAATCAAACCGACCCATATCGATTGTTGCCCACAAATGTTACCCACAAATGTTACACACAGACGCGATCCAACAGAAAGGGCGGACCGATAAAGGTCCGCCCCTGGTCATCGTGTTCAGTAAAACCGCGTGCGTCTCCGCTTACGGTCGAACCTGCAGCCCCTGGTCCCCCTGAACATTCTGCGTGGTGGTTGAGGTGGATGGGAGTATCTCGCCGCCCAACTCGCCACCCGCTTCGGTTTTCCCGGAGTTAACCGGAGCCGCGCCAATAAAGGTGCCCGCTCCGTCGTACTGTTGGTAGTGCGAACGCACGAGCAGGAGGCCAGGATCGGTGATTCCACCCGCCGTCGTCTTCACAGAGGGCACAAAGTCGGGCACCGAGCTAACAGCATACTCCTGCGCGACCTTGACCAGAGCCTCAGCGTTCTTCAGCGGGGTTCCGTTGCTCACGATGCGAATGGTCGTCCATGCCGAGTAAGTGCCATTGCGCAGGTTCGGGTAGGACAGGCCGCCAGCCCAGATTTTGTTCTCGGGACAGGGAAATACTCCGCTACAAGATGCCGGCAGATTGGCCGCGCCCGGCAAAGTGCCCGCCGTGGCAGGCTGACCGGGATCGTAGCCGAGTCCGGTAGCATGCTGGGGTCCGTAACTCGCGAATAGCGGGTCGACATTGTTCAGCGTGATGTAACCGTAGTTGGAGTTGTTGGCAATCCCACTCACGTTTCCGTAGCTGAAGACGATGTACCCAATGCCGTCGAGACCGTTGGGAAATTTAGAGCCAGAGTTTTGGACAGACTTCACTTCTTCACTGGAGCCAATGGCCCGATAGCGCGCTCCCAAGCCATTGCTGCTGGTGAGGCAAGTGGCGCTCCCCGAGAGCGGGTTTTGCGGGACTCCACCAATTGCCACATTCGATTCGACGCTCAAGCCGAGAACCGCACCCGAACCGGTGCCGGTGTAAACCGTGGGGCCACGGAGTACGTCGTCTTCCCCTGTGTTCCCAATCCCAGAGATGGGCTCGAGTTGGAAGATATTAATCCCCGCCGGAGGCAGACCGAAGGCGCTGGCGTCGCAGTTGGTTCCCGAAAACGCCTGCTGTAGTTGGGCTGGCGAGGCGTTGGTCAGACCGGTCAGTTCACCTTCATTCCGCTCAATCAGAAATACCAACGGCGCCGCTCCCACATTCACCACCGTGGAGGCGGGTATTTTGGTGCCGCTGATAGGGTCCACGCCACTGATGTTGAACGACAGAATATTGGCTGTGCCGGTGCTCCCGGGGTAGCCGCTCTTAATGGGAGTTCCCTGGTAAGCGCCCGAGGATTGGCCCAGGCCATTCGCCGGACACGCGCCCGAGGCATTCACTGCGTTATATCCGAGACCGTCAAGCCCGTCGCTGGCTGCTCCGCCATAGCTTCCCGAGCCGAGAATGGAATTTACCCGGCATGTAAGGAACACGGCATCCTCAGGACGAACGATCGTCGCTGCCACGGTAGTCGCCTCTCCATTCGTAAACAACGCTTGTACGTTGGAGGGCAAAGCCGTATCCGCACCCCAAAGAGCAGTAGCGATCTGCTGCGAACCATTGCCTTCGAGATTCGTCAATGTGCCGCTTATAACGCACTGGGGTTGGGCAAAATAGCAGCGCAACCCAACGACGGAGTCCACTTTGACGTACGACCACACCTTGGTGGCAGCGGAATTCCAAACGATCCAGATGGTGCCCGGATCCACGTTCGAGGGGGACACGCGATTGTCAGTCACGTTAATCAGGTTAGTAGCGCTGGTCCAGTGGCCAGCACCCGATCCCGCCTCTGAATAGGCGGCCAAAGCCAAACTCTGCCACGCGGCTGACGCACCCACGATCGTCGCCTCAACCGACTGGGCTTGCGCCAAAGGCGCAATGCAAACCACCGCGGTCAACAGCAGCACTGCAAAAATCGATTTCATGCACGACATAGTGATTCCTCTCTCATGGTGTCCAAAATTAGGTCCCGCACCAGCAAGGGGAGCGCTACGGGCCGGCTGGGAGCGTGTTTGAGAATAGGGCACGGAGATCCATAATGTCAAGTATATTGATCTACTTTATTCTGTTTATAACATTGCCCAAGCCTGGGATTGCAATGTTTTGCATTACTGGTGCCTATTACTGAAGCTCTATCATAATGATAGACAAACTAACTAATGGTGCGCCGTGAGCATGAACGCCGGACGGCGCGGGAAATGGATAGGACGGAAGAGGTTAGCTTGGAAGTTCTACCGAGGCAGGGAATTCGGCCGCGCAACAATAAAAGGGCGGACCGTTGCCGGCCCGCCCTTGGTGATCGTATTCAGTGAAACCGGTTTTTAAGTCCAGTTACGGTCGCACCTGCAGACCCTGGTTCCCCTGAACTTCCTGTGTGGGAGTCGTCGGGCAGGTCTTGCCGCCGATAAACGGAAGGATCGTGCCGCCCATGTCGCCACCAGACTCGGTTTTGCCGCAGTTAACTGGAGATCCGCCCAGTAGGTTGTCGGCTCCGTCGTACTGCTGGTAGTGGGCCCGAACCAGCAACAGACCAGGATCGGTCTGGGTCTTGCCGACCGTCTTCGTCGCCGGAACGTAGTCTGGAATCGAGTCGACCACGAATGCCTGCGAGTCCTTCACCAGTGTCTCTACGTTTTTCAGCGCGGTTCCATCGCTGACCACCCGCTCGAGCGACCACAGGGGATAAGTCCCATTGCGGACGTTCGGGTAGGAGAGGCCGCCCTGCCAGATATCTAATTCCGGACAGGGGAACGTTCCTCCACAAGTGGCGGGCAGGTTAGCGGCGCCCGGCAGCTCGCCGGCCGTTGCAGGCTGACCCGGATCGACTCCGGCTCCGAAGCCGGTGAAGATGCCATCCACGTTGTTCAGGGTGAGGTAACCATAGTTCGGATTGTTAGCGATCGAACTCACGTTCCCATAGCTGAAGAACGTGAAGCCGACGGCATCGAGCCCGTTCGCGAATTTGGCGGCGGAATTGAGCACAGACTTCACTTCTTCGCCCGTACCAATTGCGCGATACCGCGCGCCTTTGCCGTCGCTGCTGTTGCAAGTTCCTGCCTGGCCCGCGAGCGGGTTATTGACTGCACCGTTGACGTTGGTCTCCATCGACACGCCGAGAATCGGATTCGGATAAACGGTCGGGTGACGCATGATGTTGGATTCGAAAGTGTTGTACGTACCCGAGATGGGCTCACGCAGGAAGACGTTGATTCCACCGGTTAGGTAAGTACCCGGCGTGGCGGTCGGCAGTTGGAAAGCGCCGGCGTCGCACCAGGTGCCGGAGAACGCCTGCTGCAACTGTTGAGCTTTGGCGTCGACCAGAGTGCTGAGCACACCGGTTCCGTTTGTCGCTTTGATGATCACGACCGGCTCAACGCCCACTTCCACGACCGTGAAAGCGGGGATCTTGGTGCCGCTGATGGGATCCTTTCCGCTGATGTTGAACGCAACCACGTTGGCCGCATCGGTCGAGGCAGCGCCGGGATAGCCGCTATGAACCGGCGTTCCCACATAGTTTGCAACTGTACCGCCCGCAGCCGCACAAACGCCGGACGGGTTGTTCGGGTTGTATCCCAGTCCGTCAAGCCCGTCGCTCGCCCCTGCGCCGAAAGTGCCGGCGCCGAGCGCGGAGTTGGCGCGGCAAGCCGCAAAGTTGGCATCTTCGGGACGAATGTCCGTCGCGGCCACATTCACCAGCGTTCCGGACGTGAACAAGGAGATAACGTTCTGCGGCAAATCCGTATCGGCTCCCCACAGCGCGGCTGAGATCTGCTGCGCGCCGGCGACGTTCAGGTTACCTAGGGGAGCGCTCGTAACGCACTGCGGCTGTGCAAAGTAACAGCGGTTTCCGACGACTGAGTCTACCTTGTCGAAAGCCCAAACCTTGGTGGCGGCCGCATTCCAAACAATCCAGATGGTACCGGCATCAACGTTCGCCGGGCTCGTGCGGTTATCGGTGAGGTTGACGGCGTTCGAAGCGCTGGTCCAGTGTCCAGCACCCGCGCCCGCTTCGCTATAAGCGCCCAGGGCCAGCGTCTGCCACATGGCCGAGGACCCTGCAATCATGACTTCAACTGTCTGAGCCTGCGCTACTGGCAGAATGCCCACGACCGCTGTCAGCAGCAGAACCAGGAAAATCGATTTCATTTGCGACATAGTATTGATCCCTCTCTCAATTGGTTTAAAAAATTGACTACGTTGCACGTGGGCACAGCGCCACACGCAGGGAGAACTCCTCTTCCGAGCCCGCGAAACTTTGTATGCGTTTGGATCGTGCGTGAGATGTCGATCGCACACACCTCATCACAGCAAAGCCTGAGTTGCAGCACGAAGTCTATCTGCTCGGTGGCCCGGCCATGTTAAGGCTATGTGACAAGTTGGTGAAAATTCCTTGAATGAAGAAGCGCAAGAAATTGCCTAACGTCAGCACATTGACTGCATTCCGGAGGTTAGGAGTGCAATACTTTTCCCTCGCCGACGGACTGGCCCCACCGCCTCTTGGTGGAAGAATGGACGCCGGTCGCAAGTTTAGAGGGATAATTAAGTATGTCTATTTATTTAGTTGACATTATTGGAAACGTGTTCTAGGCTCGAACCACGAATGGCGATATGGGCTTCGGCGAGGTGAAAGCACCCGGCGGAATTTAACATTCTATTAACGTTAGGCCGCGAACCCCCATATACAATCCCCCTTTGCCATTGCATTCTTAGGACCTTATTGCCTCCGGAGTGATCAGTGTGTCATCTTCTGCGCCTATTTTTTTTGGCCGCGTCATCCGCGTCCTGACGCTCGTCCTTCTCGGGCTCTCGCTTGGCGTCGGCCAGGAGCCGCCGAATACCGCGCCTGACATGGCGACCGTTACCGGCACCGTAACCGACAAGTCGGGCGCCGTTGTGCGTGAGGCCAAAGCCGTAATCGCCAGGGCGGGCGCCAGACTTGCCATTCCCGTCAACGAGAAAGGCGAATATTCGATCACCGGCCTTTTCCCGGGAACTTACACCTTGACCGTTTCGGCCCCCGGCTTTGCCGACGTCGTCTTCGAAAACTTCACCCTCACGCCGGGTAAAAAATTGAAACTGGACGCCGCCCTCGAGCCCGCCAGCGCCAAGCCGCCGGTCGAGGAGGCGCCCGCCGAGCCGGCCCAATCCGGCCCTGCTCCTCTCGCTCAGAAAATCGCCGGCGACAAAGGCGCCATCAACGGCACCGTTACCGATCAGACCGGAGCCGTAGTACCCAATGCCAAGGCCGAGCTCACCAGCGCTGCCGGAGCAAAACTTGAAACCCAGGTCAATGACAAAGGTGTCTACAAGTTCACCGACCTTAACCCCGGAACCTACAAACTGGTCGTAACCGCTCCCAACTTCGCCGACATGCCCTTTGACAACATCACGCTGGCTGCCGGTCTCGAACTTACCCTCGACGCTCCCCTCGTGCCCGCCAAGGCCAAAGCGGAAGAAGTCAACGTCGAATCCGGCGGTGTAGGAACGGTAGAGACCGAGACCTCCACGGTTTCCGGCACGATTACTCAAAAGGAAGTAGTGTCCATTGGACTCAATGGCCGCAATTTCACCCAGCTCATCGCCCTCGCTCCCGGCGTTAGCAATCAGACCGGACAGGATGAAGCCAAGGTAGGGGTGCAGGGCAGTGTGAAATACAGCGTGAATGGAGGCCGCGTCGAGTACAACACTTTCGAGGTCGACGGCAGCGATGTTCTCAATACCGGCCTCAACGGCGCTTCCAGCACGCTCATCGTCTACCCCAGCCTCGACGCCATTCAGGAGGTGAAGGTACTAACTTCCAATTACGGCGCTCAGTACGGCCGCACCGCTTCGGGTACGGTCCAGGTGACCACCAAGTCTGGAACTCCCAACTGGCACGGAAACCTCTACGACTTTATTCGCAACGAAGCGTTCAACTCGCGCAACTATTTCGACATCGTCTATACCATCCCGCCGCCCATCGGCGAGACCACCGGCCAAACATTTGGCAACAAGGCTCCACTCTATCGGCGTCAGGATTTCGGCGGCACGATCGGTGGTCCGCTCATCATCCCTCACGTTTACACTAAGAAAAACAAAACCTACTTCTTTTACTCCGAAGAATTCCGCCTCGAGAAAACGCCCACCCCGTACAACCAGGCCGTGCCCGGCTTGAAAGAGCGCGGTCTCAGGTTGTCGCCTTCCGGCGCGATCGAGGAGAATCTGCAAACCGGTCCGAACGGTCAGGTTTACCAGGACTACGACTTTAGCGACGTGTGCCCCCTGAACACGGGCTCTTTTCTCCGTTCGCAGTACCCCGACTGTCCGTCCGTCCAGACCTCGGGAACCGGTGGTCTCGCCCCCTTAGTCCATTTGCAAGGTCCCTTCACTCTGGGCTCGGTCAGCGTCGATAAGAACGCGCAGACGATCCTGGGTGCAAACCTGATCCCCGTGCCCAACGCCCCTTCCGGCTGCAACTTCAGCCTGGCCAATTACAATCCCGCCAGTCCCGACCCGAGCGATCCTTACCGCTGTTATGACGCCTCTGTGTCTCCCTCCACTTACTGGCGCGAGGAATTATTTCATATCGACCATCAGTTAACTGACAAACTCAAGCTTTCGTTTCGCTACATCCACGACGCCTGGAATACGACGGTGCTGAATCCGCAATGGAGCTACCTGAGCACCAACGAACCCTCGGCGGCCACGTTTCCCACCATTCAGAACCGCTTCTTCGGCCCCGGCACCAGCCTGGTGGCGCGCTTCACCGACACCATTTCGTCAACGCTGCTAAACGACGTGGTCATCAGCTACGTGAACTCCGACATCACTTTGACCGACCAAAACGGACCGGGTGGCGCACAGTTCCAGCGCAATCCTTCTCTCGATCTGCCGCTTGTCGTCGATACGTCGCTCCCCACAAATGAGCAAAATCAATGCAATCCTGCGATCAGCGTCAGCCCCGTCACCGGTTTCCCAGAATGCGCCATCGGATACATTTTCAACAACAGCTTCGGCGGGAAGATGCCCGGAGTCGCTTTCCTCGGAACCAATGCCGCCTACGGCGGCCGCGGCTTTGCCGCCGATCCCTCCTACATGCCGTGGGGCCACACGGACCCAACTTACTCCGTCCGCGACGACATCGGGAAGGCCTTCGGCAAACATACTCTGCAATTCGGCGCGCAATATATCTACTACCAACGGAATCAGGACAACAACGCCATCGGCGCCGCTTCCGGCGACACTCAGGGCCTGCTGACCTTCAGCAATCTCACCCACAGCACCGGCAATGCCTTCGCCGATTTCCTGCTTGAATCCGACGCCAATCCCCAAGGCAATCCTCAGGGATTCATCCAAAGCTTTACTCAGGATTCTGCCAACCACCGCTACTATCAGCGTTACCAGATCGCGGAGCCCTACTTCCAGGATGACTGGAAGATAACTCACCGCCTTACTCTTAACTTAGGTTTGCGAGTAAGTCTGTTTGGCACTTACAGCGAGAAGAACCGCAACGCGTGGAATTGGGTAGCGTCCCAGTTCAATAAGCTGGGTGCGAATCGATTTGCGGTCGACCCAATCTATGGCGAACTGTTGGATAAAAGTGCCGGCTCAACTCCAGTAGCCTTCAATCCCATGACGTTCCAGTTGCCCGCTGATATCGTGAGCGCCCTGGGCTTGGTGCAGTGCGGATACAACGGCACGCCCGCCAGTTGCATGCAAGGTCATCTCTTCAATCCCGCACCGCGAATAGGTTTTGCCTGGGATCCATGGGGAGACGGCAAAACCTCCATCCGTGCCGGCTACGGCATCTTCTTCGAGCACGGCACCGGGAATGAAGCGAACACCGGATCGCTCGAAGCCAGCGCCCCAGTCGTGCTCAGCATGACACAACATCTTCCCGTGAGCTACCCCTGCATCGGTAACGTCGGCTACGGGCCGTTGTTTGATCCAACTAACAGCGCTTGTCAAAGCTCCGTCGGCGGAACCCCGCCCCCGTCCGGCTCCGTCTTTCCCCTGGATGTCACCTCTATCCCCACCAAAGCGATCTGGCCCTACGCTCAGCAGTGGAGTTTCGGAGTGCAGCGAGAACTGTCCCACTCCTTTGTGTTCAACGTCGCCTATGTCGGCAGCAAAGGAACTCACTTGACCGTCGAGCGTCAGCTCAACCAGTTGCATCCGTTGCCCGCCAACGAAAATCCCTTCGGACCGAACGAGCCGCTGACCATCACCGACTGCACCATTCTTCCGGGCGGGATCGCAGGCTCCCCCGGAGACGCTCCCGGGGACGGCACTCATCCGTTCTTGCTCGCCAACGGAACCCAAGTAACGCCGCAAAATCCGGCTTACCAATATCTTCAGGCAGCCTGTACCAACCCCAACATCCCCAACGTCAATTCTCTTCCCGGCCGTCCCTATAAAGGTCTCGGAAGAGTGCTCGCGTTGCAGAATGTGGCCGATTCTAACTATCACGCCATACAGACCACGTTGCGGCACAACAGCGGACCCCTCACTCTCGGCGTCTCTTACTCCTACAGCCATTCTTTGGACGATGCTTCCGATCGCAGCGACCCCATCCTAGTCGATTCCTACAATCTGCGCGAGAACAAGGCCAGCTCCAGTTTCGACGAACGTCATCTCGCCACCATCAGCTACGTCTATAAGCTCCCGCTCAAGAATTTCCCGCGTAGCTTCATCGACGTAATCGAGGAGCGCGGCCCGCAAGATGCCGCCACCGCGCCTAAGCAAAACTGTTGCTCCAAATTATCCAACGAACTTCTCGACGGCTGGGAGCTTTCGGGAGTAACGCTGTTTTCATCGGGAGTCCCCTTCACCGTCATCAACAGCGCCGGCAACACCGGCATTTCTCTCACCGACAATGCCGGAGTTTCCAGCGGCTTGGGCCAAGCCGCATCCTATCCCGACGTGATGAAGACACTGCCCTCGCCCGGCAACAATTCCCAAAGTTTTGGCCCACTTATCGGCAATCCTTCCCAGTTTGTCGCTCCCCGCGGCCTCACCTTTGGCGACGCCGGACGCAACTTTCTGAATAATCCGTTCCGCTCTAACTTCGACATGGCGCTGCTCAAGCATTTCAAGATTCGCGAGTCCGGCCAGCTCGAGTTCCGGGCCGAGGCCTTTAATATTTTTAATCACACGCAGTTCCGAGTCTACGATTTCGACAACCCCGGCAGCACTGGAAATAATGTCATCAGTTGTTATGCCGGCCCCGCGTATTCCGCGGGCTTCAAGGGCAGCGGAGCCGATTGCGTTACCGGGGCGTCTTTCCTGCACCCGCTCGATGCCCATCGGCCTCGCACCATACAGTTTGGTCTCAAATTGGGTTTCTAGCGGACTGCGATGAACGTGTTGTTGGTGCTGCCGTGCTGTAACTCGACTTTGGCTGAGTCGGCTTTGATTTCGCTTTTGGAGGGCGCAGCCCTTTTTGATTTCGCTTTTGCATGGCGCATGCTTTTGGTTTTGCTTTTGGGTGGCGCAGCGCTTTAGCGCTGCGATAGCCGCATGGTTGCTAGCGCGGCTTTCGCCGCTGAGGACACAGTTCTCGCTGGCATCCAGTTTTCTCGCGAGCCGGGACGTAGGGTATGGAAACATTAAGGAAAAATCGAGCACGCTATAAACCGCCGCACCTTTGCAGACTGTTTCCGACCAGTCTGCTGCTGGCGCTGCTAGCCGTCACCCTGATCATGGCCGGGTGCGGAAGTTCATCTTCCGCCGGCGCCCCAATCCAGCTCTCGCTTTCCGGCAATTGGCAGTTCACCATGGCGCCTCCCGGCGACGGTTCGTTCCTCGGCGGCCTGCAAGGCGGCTTTCTGCTCCAGAGCGGCGACACCGTCACCGGTGGCGCTGCCTACGCCGTCTCCTTGCCCGGATTCCTCATCCCCTGCAACACCGGAAACGCTACCATCACCGGCTCCTCGACAGCCGTCGGCAACCAGAGCCAGTGGACCATCACCGCCGTAGCCGGCACCCAGACTTTCACTCTTACAGGAATTCAGAGTTTCGATGGTACGACGATAGCGGGCACTTATAACTCAACCGCCGGCACCTCTGGCGACGGCGCACCCTGCGGAACCGCCCAGACTGGCTTGCAATGGAGCGCAGTCCTCGTGCCCCCGATCACCGGAATCATCCAGGGAAGCTTTCACAGCACGGGCGGCGCCGCCGGCCTCACCAATCAGGATTTCCTGGCGTCAGGTTCCCTGACCCAAGCGCCGAACACCGGAGCCAGCAGCGCTGCCGTCTCCGGCACTTTGAATTTTACCGAGCCCGGAACCAATACCAGCGACTACCCGTGTTTCGCCACCGCCTACCTCTACGGTCAAATCAGCGGCAATTCCGTAAATCTGCAAATCGTTGGATCGGCCCAGACCATCCTCGGTGCGATCGGCGAACCCCCCAGTTCGAATGGAGTCACAGGCCTTAATCCCGTCACCTTTGACTCCGCGCTCGGCGGCTACATTCTTCATTCCGTCGGCCCATCTTACTTAGTTGCAACTAACTCCTGCCCCGGCAGCGTGGACAGCATAACTACCGCGGGAGATTATGGAGATATCTGCCTTTCCGTGGGTATCCCATTGGGAAGTGCGAACGCATGCCAGGAACCAATCACTCTGGCTCCGGCCGCAGTAACTTTAACCTATCCTCCGCCACCTCCGGCCACGACTTCGACCCAGACGGTCACGCTGGCCAACTCCTCCGGCGGTGCACTGAGCGGCTTGACTCTCTCCTTCGCCAACATTCCCCCAACCGCAACCAATTTTACCGAGACCGATAACTGTGGCCCCGGCGGTATTCCCGCGCAAGGAGAGCCGTTCTCACTCGCATCCGGTGGTTCGTGCCTGATCACCATCACCTTCACTCCGCAATGCGGAACGCAGTGTTCCTCTGCGCTGACCGCAGCCCTGACCGTTACCAGCCCCGTGAGCGCGGATAACGACAACGTCTTTACCGTGCCCATTACCGGCACCGTCACCGGCGGGGACTTCTCGCCGAGTTCCAGTAATAGCATTTATCAGGACCCGAATTACCATGCACAGACTAACTAAATCTCGAATGCTGCGCCGCGCACATGGCTGCCAAGTGCCTCAATCGCGACAGACAAAGAGTCGGCGGCTTTTGCTCGTCGCCGCCACAGTAATAGTAATAACGATAGTGATAATGCTTTCCGCCTGCGGTGGAAACAACGCTTCGGGTGGCTCGCCGGCAAGCGGAGCCCTTTCCGGCAACTGGCAGTTCACCTTGGCGCCCCAAAGCAACGGAAGTTCGACCACTTTCACCGGTGGTCTCCTCGGCGGGTTTCTTCTGCAGAACAATGGCTCAGCTTCAGGACAAACCGTCTACTCCATCACCTCATCCACTTCCGAAACTGGACCATGCAACAGTGGATCGGCTCCAATCACCGCAACCATCAGCGGCCAGAATGTAACCCTAAGCGAGGCAGCCGGCACACAGACCTACACGCTTACTGGAACGCTGAGTTCAGACGGTTCAACAATGATGGGCACCTACGTTTCAACCGCCGGAACAGCTGCCGACGGTTCCCCCTGTGGATACGCCGAAACCGGCCTGTCATGGAGCGCAGTATCCGTTCCCCCGCTTACCGGATCCATCGCCGGCAGCTTCCACAGCACCAGTGGAAACTCCGGCCTCAACGATCAGGATTTCGCCGTGTCCGGCGTACTCACCCAAGGCCAGAACATCGGAGCCAGCAGCGCGACCGTCACCGGCACCTTGAACTTTACCGGTTACCCTTGCCTCTCGACTGCGTCCGTGACTGGCCAAATCAGCGGAAGTTCCGTTCTTCTTCAGTTGATCGCCACGAGCGGTTCCACCGTGGGTCTGATTGGCCAGCCGCCTGCCTCTGCAAACACTGGTCTCAATCCCGTTATCTTCGACTCCCCACAAGGCGGCTACATTCTGCACGGAACTCAACCCACCTACATGGTGCTAACCGGTTCCTGCCCCGGCTCCGGCCTTGATAGCACCACTTCCGCCGGAGACTCAGGCGCCATCTGTCTGGCCTTGAACAGCACCACCACTTGCCAGCAACCGGTCACGCTCTCCCCGGGCGCTCTAACCTTCCCTGCTCAAATGTTGGTCGACTGTGGTACGCAGCCGAGTTGTTCGTCACCCGTTCAGGGCGCCACCGCCTCTCAGACCATCACTCTGACCAATAATTCCAACTCCACTCTGAGCGGTCTGGAACTGACCAAGCAAGATGGCAACAACTCCCCCTTCGGCGGCTACAGCGATTTCACCGGTTTACCCAGTTTCATTGAAACCGACGCCTGCGGCCCGGGAGGCGCCTTTTCCAACGGCCAACCTTTCGATTTAGCTTCCGGACAGTCTTGTGCCATTACCGTAACCTTCGCTCCCCAGGAAAGCTGTCCCTGGTTGCCATTCGGAAGTCCGCCGTCGCCTGCAGGGGCAGCGCCGGAACATTGTCCGTTGCCTATTCAAAACTATTCCGTGCAAGTCAGCGTCCCTGACGACTCCAACCCTGACGGCGTGAAGGCCTTCGCGGCCTCCGCTTCTGGCGTTGGGCTGAGCGCCATCCAACCCTCGACTCCCGAACTCGATTTCAGTGCCGAGAACCAATCGAATCCGGCGGAGGCGAGCCCTCCTCAATCCCTCTCCTTCACCAACTATAGCGCGAATCCGGTGCCCATCCTCGGTCCGGCCCCTTGCATCAACCCATATCAGAACGGCAAGGCGGTTCCTCTCAAGTTCCCGCGTCCGGTCACCGAAAGCAGTCCGGTTGCCGGACTGCAGGTATTGGGCAGCTCACCGGGCACTCCATTTTCCATCACTCCTGACGGCACTACCATCGAGTACAGCTGCGACAGCGACCCCGGTACCTTGCTGCCGAATTTCCAGATCTCCGACGACACCTGCACCGGAATGACGCTCGCTCCGCAGGCCAGTTGCAGCCTGCAGATTACCTATGTGCCGCAGCCCAACACCGATCAAAACAGCGGTCTGGATTATTTCCTGCAACTCAACACCGTCCAGTGTTATGGCAACACCGTAACGACCGACTGCGAAATCGACAGCGGACGCTTCCCGGTGGAGCTCAAAGCCAATGAACCCAGCCCGCTGAGAATGTCTCCCAGCGCCGGCCTGGATTTTGGCACTCTGAAGAAGGGGTCAACCAGCACCCCGTTGACGATCAATCTGCTCAACGACCCGACCTTATCCAGTCCGCTGACCGTAACCTTCGTCGGCAGAATATCGACCCAGGGCAATTATGCTGAGACTGACGATTGCCCCGCCATTCTGGCTCCCGGCGCCAGTTGCACTCTCAGCGTGACTTTCTCCCCCACTGGCACCGGCTTCGAATCCGGATTGCTCACCATTGATTACACGCAGGAAACAAGCGGTGGAGTAACCACTACCGGCAATCCCCAATACGTCTACCTGCGAGGTACCGGACACTAGCACGCCAGTCCGCGGCGAAGTTTGGACCGAAGGAAAGTTTCAGAAACGTGATCCTGCGAAGGCAAGAACGATGAAGGCAAGAACGATGACGATGATGCAACTCAATCCCAGGAGGTCGGCTGTGGCAACCCAACGATGGATTCTCTTTCTTTTAGCGGCGGCAATGCTTTCCTTATTAGTCGGATGCGGAGGCAGCACCGCCAACGTCCAGAATCCACCACCACCGCCGCCACCCAACGTCACCACCACCGTTCAGACCAGCGCCAACTCGATTCCAGTCAACGGCACCGTAACCCTCACCGCCACTATTACGGGCCCCGCGGACATCGTCAGTGATGGAGTAGTTTGGACCTTGAGTTGTCAGGGCGCCACAGGCGCCGCCTGCGGCACTCTCAGTAGTCCGTCAAGCCAGAGTGGCGCACCGATCACCTTTACCGCGCCCCCAACCATTCCCGGCAATAACATGGTTACCCAAATTGTCGCCTACGCGGAAGGATATCAGCAGTCCAACTACGTCGCCCCGATTACCATCACCACCTTTGACAGCAGCTTGCAAGCAGGCATCTATGTGCTCCAGGCCCAGGGCGTTGACTCCAACAGTAACCCCTACCAGATTGTCGCCGCGCTCAATCTCGATGGCCAGGGAAACATTGAAAATGGCGAGCAAACCGCCAATTACCTCGCCACCGGTTCGCTGACCGACACCGGTCTCACCGGCACCTATTTCCTCGGCAACGATGGACGAGGACTGATAACCGTCAACACCAACGACCCCAACATTGGCAACAACGGCGTCGAGACCTTCGCCTTCGTGTTCCTGAATCCGCAAGGTAGTCCCCAGAATCCCCAGGCTCTCGTCTCGCAAGTTGACATCGAAAACGTATCAGAAACTGGCGACTCCGCCGTAGGAACCTTGGACCTGCAGGAGACCAGCGTGGCCGCGCCCTCCGGAAGTTACGCCTTCGTGTTGAAGGGGACCAACGTAGTCAAAAGCTCGCCCTTCGGTCTGGGCGGCGTCCTTAGTATTCCCGCCGGCCAAACCGCCATCTCGGGCGTGTTCGATGAAGTCATCGGCGAAAAACTCAAGCTGGGCGATGCCACGTTTCCAACCGGCTCGCAGCTGACGTCGTCTCCCGACGCCCTGGGCAAGGTCACATTCAATCTGGCTGGCCTGCTCGACGGCACCCATACCAAGACTGTAAGCGCCGTCTTCGCCGGTTACATCATCGACGCCAGCCACATTGACT
>JBEKED010000049.1:0-15595 GCA_050014035.1 Terriglobales bacterium | reverse complement strand
GGGAGCGCGGCATGTTCTCCGCCGACTACGTGCGCGAGATCGGCACGCAGTTTCCTCTGGGAATCGACACCAATCACGTGGGAGACGCGAGCTACCTGACCGATGGCGACAATTCCAATCCCTTGATGAATAACTATGCGGCGGAGTTGTCGGCGATCAATGCCACCGTAACCGCGGCGGGATGCGGGCCCGCAACATCGACGGGTGGCAGTTCGCAAGCCGCTGTGAATTGCTATTTGCAAAACGTGAAGACCGCAAGCATTACCGATTTCGCGCGTAACGGGCTGGATTCGTCGAACGCATTCTGCGGACCGTTTCCGTGTTCGGTGTTAGGCAAACAACAGGCGGCGTTCGGCGGAGTGAATCCGGCGGTGGGATCGAACGTGATGTACTTTCCCGGCGGGCGATCGAAATATGCCGGCGTGCACCTCACCTACCACGGGGTCAGCGGACTGAACCCGGCGCGGCGGGTGCAGCGCTTCGAATTCACCGCCGCGTATGCGCTCTCCAAATATAAGAGCAACGTGGCCGAGCCGGATGGCAGCGGCGGAGATTATTCAGTGCTGAACCCAGCCGAGGATTACCGCCATCCGCGCGCCTATTGGGGAGCGGCGGGGCTGGACCGGACGAACCAGTTCACGCTGATTCCGACGGCGGATTTGGCGCATGGCCTGCGGCTTTCAACCATCATCCACCTCGCGTCGCCGCTGCCGCTCAGCGCTTTCATTCCGCAAATGGATGGAGGCGGAGTGGCCGGAGAAATCTTCCGCAGCGATATCAGCGGAGATGGCACCGTGGGCGACCCCTTGACCGGGGCGATTCTGGGCAGCACGGGAAGATATTCGACCAGCAAATTGACCAAGGCCATCGCGTATTACGACAACAACGTCGCAGGGAAGTTGACGCCAGCCGGCCAGGCGCTGGTGAATAGCGGCTTGTTCACGCAGAGTCAACTGCTTGAGCTCGGCGCTTCTGCGCCTTTGATCTGCTCGAACATTCGCTCTCAAGGCCAGGTATGTCAAGGGCCGCCAGAGCACGCCGCGACTGCGACGTGGCTCAAGACGATCGATCTGCGCCTGAGCCGGCCAATCCAAGTTACCGAGCGAGTGAAGCTGGAGCCGAATCTTTCCGTGTTCAACGTTTTCAACTGGGCGAACTACGGGGGCGCGGGTAATCAGTTAAGCGGCGTGCTGGATGGCGCGCCGGGCACTTCGCTCAACAACTCGAGCGGCCCGGCATCCTGCGGCGCCTCCACTACCTTCTGTACCGCGAGGCTGGACCGGGTTCTGGCCGGTTCGGGCACCTACGCAACCGGCGCGCCACGGCAAATCGAACTCGGAGTGCGGATCACTTTTTAGCCGACGACAATCGACAGTCAGGCAGCGCGAAACCTGGCTGTGCGTCTGAGGTGTAGCGAATCCCCCGGCGCTTTCCGAAGCGGTTCTTTGCGCTCTGGGTATGGATATTCACTGCTCTGCGACCATGTTTTGCTACAAGAGCGCAAAGTTTTTACCTTTTCAGCGGTTTGCGTATTTTTTTTTGGTAAAACCGCGATTTCGGTCTTGACATAGTTTGGGAATGAGCTAAGCTTCCGACTGTCAGTGCAAGGCTTTTTCGAATCCCCACGTGAAAGCCACGCTGATCGCGGGGTCATAGAACCTTCACAATTGTGAAACACAAAACTTCCAGGAGGAAATAAACAGTGAAACTGAAAACTTTGGTGCTTATCACTTTGGTGGTATTTGCCTGCAGCGTTATGTTCGCCGAGGGTCCGGCAAAATCCTTGTCTTCGGCTAAGGGTTCTGCTTGGGGCAGCGGCCACATGTCACTAACCAGACAGGCTTCAGACTTCTACCAGTCGGGAACGTTTGATTACAGCAACGCCAACGCGAACGGACTATGGAACGCGAATTCGAGCGGATACGGAATTAACGGGCAAGTGTTCGTTTCGTATGAAGCACCGGGCACCGGCGCTTCGGTTACCGACATCACGTTCTATGAGCTGATTGACGGCACGACCGGCTTGGGCAGCGGAACCTACACCATTCTCGACGGCAACGTGACTTCCGGCAGCGGCGGCACGACCTACAAGACTGGCAATTGCTCATCGGTTACAAACTCCTACACCGGAATCACTGGTTTCGGACTCCCGCTTTACGCTATCACCTGCAACATTAAGAAAGCGGTCAAGCTGAAGGCTGGGGTTAGCTACTGGATCAACTTCGACCCAAATATTTATCTTCTCGGCTACCTCGGTGACATCGAAGATATGCCAGATGCCACTTATTACGGTGGTGGGTCCGATGAATTCTACAACTCGTATTTCAACTCCTCGGCTTTCGGCTACACTTTTGCCCCGACGTGGACCTACTCTTCGGGCGGAGCCTGCGGCGGCATCGGTTGCGACGACTTCATGATCTCGCTCTCCGGCACGCTGTAACTGAACCCGAACTGCTGATGTATGTAAAATCCGACCGGTCCCTTCGGGGACCGGTTTTTTTTGCCCCACAACGCGTTCGTCGCCCCGCCGCATTGCGCCCAAAACGCATTCGTCATAGTATTGCTGGAATGCGTTTTTTCATCGTTGGCCGAAAGAACAGCGTAACTCGCAGCTTGCTGTGTGTTGTCTGTTGGGCGGTGAGCGCGCTGGCGGCCAATTCTCCGGTCACGGCCAAAGCGGGCGCGGCTGCCACCCCGGCGCCTCCCAATATCCTGATAATCACGCTCGATACCACGCGCGCCGACCGCATGGGATTTCTGGGATCGAAGCGCGGCCTGACCCCGAATCTGGACGCTCTGGCGCGCGACTCCGCCATCTTTACCCACGCCTACGCCCAGGTTCCAATAACGCCCGCCTCGCACGCAAGCATTTTTACGGGTACCTATCCGCAATTTCATCAACTGAACAACTTCGGGGTGCCGCTGGCGAAAGATCTGCCCTATGCCCCGGATATCCTGCACTCCCACGGATATCAAACCGCGGCGTTTCTGGGAGCCATTGTCTTCAATCCGGAAGTCGCTCCCGGCTTTGACCGCGGCTTTGATACCTACGATGCCGGGTTTCACAGCGAGGGTCCGGGACAGGATACTTTCCGCACGGTGCAGCGTCGCGGGACCGAAGTCGTAGCGCATGCGCTGGCGTGGCTGAGCAAGCATCCCAAGGGGCCGTTTTTTGTTTGGGTGCATCTCTACGATGCTCACGATCCCTACGATCCTCCCGAGCCTTACAAGAGCCGCTACGCAAAGGACCTGTACGACGGTGGCATCGCCTACGAGGATGCGGCCGTGGGCAAGCTGTTTCGCCAACTGAAGGCGCGTGGCCTCTATGACAACACCATCATTGCCGTGATGGCGGACCACGGGGAATCGCTGGGCGCCCACGGGGAAGAAACACATGGCATTTTTATTTACGACGAGACCATCCAGGTTCCGCTGGTGATCAAACTGCCGCGGGCAACCGGAGTGCCGCGGCGGATTGACGAGCGGGTGGAGTTGGTCGACGTATTGCCGACGCTGTTGCAGGCAACGAAGATTGCGGTCCCGGCGGAAGTGCAGGGACAATCGCTGCTGGGGTTGATGGGCGCGAAGGCGGCCGATCCAGACGGCACGGAAGGCTGGCACGATCGCCCCGCGTATGCCGAATGCGACTACCAGCATATTGTGCTGGGCTGGAGCTCGCTACGCTCGCTGCGCAGCGGAAAATACTATTACATCGAAGCGCCACGCCAGGAACTTTACGACGCGACCAAGGACCCCGCCGAGGAGCGTAACCTGGCGCCCGACTCGGCCGCGGTGGCTGACACTCTAAGAACTCAGCTGCACGATTTTCGGCAGAAGACTGCCAGCCAGCGGGAAGCGCCGAAGGTGACCATCGATCCATCGGCACAGGGGAAACTGGGGGCGCTCGGGTACCTGGCGGCCAGCGCAGCCCAAGGGGCGGCAAGCGGCCAGGACGGCCCGGATCCCAAGGATCACATTGAAAGTGCCAACGAGATGCGCCGCGCAGAGATGCTTCATCAGTCCATGCATTTCGCGGAAGCCAACGCGCTCCTCAAGGAGCTACTCTCGAAGGATCCCACCATGCCATTTTATTGGCGGTTGGGTGAGTGGATGTTCGAGAACCGGCAGTTTCAAGAAGCTGTCCCGGTTCTGCGCCATGCGGTCCAACTGGACCCGGAATCGCCGGCTCTGAACTTAAGGCTGGGTGAGGCTCTCGTAGAAACTGGGGATTACGCCGGAGCGGTTCCGCCCCTGGAGATTGCCGAGGCCAAGCTCTCAAACGTTCAGAAGGTCCATCTTCTGTTGGAGGCGGCTTATTCGCGAACCCGCCGCGTGCCTGAAACCATCCGGGAGTGCGAGGCAGTGCTCCAGTTCGCTCCCGACGATTACCCCACCCATCTGATTCTGGGCCGGTTCCTGGAAGTCTCGGGAGACTTGGATGGCGCTGAGATGAACTTGAAGATAGCGGCGGAGCTTGAGCTCACGGCGCCCGATCCCCATATATACCTCGCCAGTGTTTATGCCAAGCAGGGCAGGTTGGAAGATGCCGACCGCGAACGGGCTGAAGCCGAGCGCTTGCGAGGCGGCGCCCCAGCTCGTCAGTAAATCTGCCCAATTAAACCGGTCCCTTCCGGGACCATTTTTTGCTTCACAACACGTTGTAGCCCAGTTTCCCGGCGCATTGCGCCGGGAGCAACAAACGCCCACCATGCTGCAACGTGTTTTTCAGCCCCAGTCATCGTCGTTTTGTTATCGCACGGTTTTGTTATCGCGCAAAATTTTGCGTGGTCCTTGAACCGACACTATGCGGTGACACTCAATGCGCTACCGGAATTGCTCTCCGTCTGACTGATCGCGTTGGCGTTGAGCAGGTTGACGATGAGTTGGTCGTTGCTCTGCTGGTTGAGGTTGATGTTGATTTGCTGGGAAGAATTTCCCTGCGTTGTATCAATGGCAATTGTGTCTCCCGAACTGCCGCTGCCAAGATTGATGGTGATTTCTTCCGGAGATGCCGAGGAGGAATTATTTTCCTGGCCGAGGTTGATGACGATTTCCGGCGTGGTGGCCGATCCGCTCGAGGCACCGGAGCCAGAAGCGCCTCCCAGGTTGATGATGATTTCAGGAAAGCTGGAAGTCCCGGCCGTGGTCGGACCAACGGACGTGGGGCCAACGGGCTGAGCGACGGGTTGTAACGGCGTGGCGCTGACGGGCGCGGGCGTGGGGCCGACGGGCCGGGCGACGGGCGGCGGAGTTACGCTGACGGGCGCTGGAGTGGGGCCAACGGGCTGCGCACCGGTCGTGCCGTAACCAGAAATCGCCAGTTCGGCTTGTACGTTTTTGTTGAAAGTGCCGGCAAGCGTTGTGAAAGCTGACTGGGCTGCGCTGAGATTGCCGGATTGCAGGGCTGTTCCGATGGCCTGGAAATCCTGGGTGCGAGCGGCGCTCTGAAATACTTGCCCATTGGCATTGGGGCCGCTCTGGCCGAGCGTCGTCAGGGTGTTAAAGTCCTGTTGAGCTGCGGTCTGGTTGCCGGTCGCGAGATCTTGTCCAAGTTGTTGGAGATCCGACAGCCGCTGCTGGCGGTAGGCCTGCAGTTGCTGATAGATCGAAGACGTGCCAGTGGTGGTTGTAGTGCCAGCCGCGGTGGGAGTTGCAGCGGTGGTTGGGGCGCCGCTGCTCGGTTCGGTGATGTTGATGTTTACCACCGTGGCCGGATTCGACTCGGCGGCAGTAGTTGAAGGGCTTTGTTTGTTGGTGAGGGTAGCAAACGCTGCCTGGGCACCGGCCAAGTCGCCGGACTGCAGGTCCTGACCGATGGTTTCAAAAGCCTGGGCGCGGCTCGATTTGGAAAAAGGTTCGGAATTGGCAAAGGGGCCGTTTTGCCCGAGCGACGCCAGGGTGCTATAGGCCTGCTGAGCGCCATTCAGATCCCCACTTTTGAGAGCGCTGCCGAGCTGCGAAAGATCGGCATTGCGGTTCTGGTAAAAGCTCTGGAGCTCCTGATAGATCGATTGGCTGGAAACCGCTGCGGTTGACATAAGTGCCCTCCTGACGACCTTTGCCGTCACATTCTCATGGGGTGGCAATTGCCGCCCTACAGACGTTATCGGTTGTGCGGGAGAATGACTTTAGAGGAAGCGCACGGGTACCTAAGTTCAATCGCGGTCGGCAAAACACTAAGCCGGGACAGGAATCTGGACCCAATCGGTCGCGCGACCGGCTGGAATCGTTCGATATTATCCCAGGTCATCGGAACTGAACAACGTGGGAGCGAACCCGGCGCATCACAGCAGGGGTCGTATTTTCTTTTTTTTCGCTTGGCCAGTATAATCGCGGTTCGCCATAATCCTGTGCGAGTAGGTGTTTCGGTCCATTGTCCCAATGTTCTGCATCACTGGAGGCGCTGTAAGCAACATGAAAAAACTAGTCCTCGCCGCTCTGGCAGCTTTCCTTCTTCCGGGCATCTTGTCGGCTCAGAACTTTCCCGTCGAAGTATTCGGCGGTTACTCTTACTACAACCTTGATTTGCCGGCGAACCCCGGGCTGGGTGTGGCAACATCGACGCGACTGAATCTGAACGGTTGGGATATTTCGGGGTCAATCTTCCGCTGGCATCATCTTTCCGCGGAAGGAGATGTGAGCGGACACACGGTGAGCGATTGCAACAATAATACTTCGCAGAACTGCAGCAATTTCTCCTACATGTTTGGGCCGCGCTATAACCTGCGGGAAGGCTCCAGGTTGTCATTCTTTGCGCATGGCCTGGTGGGGCAGGATCGGGCCACGCTAAACCTTAACGGGGCTTCTCTGAACGATACGTCCCTGTCGTTCGCCGGGGGGTTTGGAGTCGATTACTGGATGTTTCGCCACATTGGAATTCAGTTGGGGCCAGTCGACTATATCTACACCCGTCATCTGAATGACGAGGACTATCCCAGCCAAAGCAACTTTCGCGGTTCCGTCGGAGTCGTTTTCCGATTTGGCGAAGGTGGGGGAGAACGGGCGCCGAAGTCCAAGCCGGCCGCTTCAGCTCAACCGGCGAGTGTGAGCGCGCGCCAGGCAGCTCAGCCCTCGGCAAATGTGCCGGGACACGGGATGGCGATTGCCGCACTTGGGATCGCGGTGGGGCCGCAGGAATTTGACGGAGCGAAGATTCTGGAGGTCGATCCATCAGGCGTTGGCGAAATGGCCTCGATGAAGGTGGGCGATCTCATCAAGTCGGTGGACGGCAAGCCGGTGCGGACGCCGATGGAACTGCTTGCCGAACTTTCGGATAAGTCCGGGAAAGTCAAAATCGGCATTCAGCGCGGGGATTTTGCTACGGAGACTGTCATTCTGCTGGGCGCTCACTGAGGCGGGAAACTGGCGCGCCCGACGTGCTCAGATTTGGTCTTCGTCCTTGGTGTTGCCGTGGAAGAGCGTTTGAATTTCAACTTTGGATGGTTCTTGCCGAGCGTCATACCTGCGGAGTCGCAGCCTATGAGCGTCGAGAAAGGCGAGAAGCTTAAGGTATGCCCAGAGGCACGCTGCTACTACGAGGAATCCTCCAAGGATCTTCAGAAAGTCGATTAGTTCTTCCATATCGGCTTGGCGGAAACTGGCGCGCCCGGAGAGATTCGAACTCCCGACCTACAGCTCCGGAGGCTGCCGCTCTATCCAGCTGAGCTACGGGCGCGTAATGCAAGTGTACATCGTGGGTGCGGGGTGCCTCAATGGCGGGCATCCGGTGACCAGCCCCTGAAGGGGCATTTGATTTGTGGGATTTTCGGCATCGCTGAAGCGATGCCCTGATACGAATCTTCCATTTCGAATCCCAGTTACGAAGCGGCTCATCAGCCGCCAACCTTCCAGAAGTGTTCATCCTGGTAATCGAGATGCAACAGGCGGTTGCGTGGATCGTGGCGCTTGCCGCAGTTGGGGCAGGGAATGAAGCTGCGGATGTGCATTCCTCTGCGGTCGTAGTCCTCGGCCACGGCAAAGCTGGCTCCGCAACTGCAGGGGATGAGGAACATGCGGAGGTTGTTCTTTGGCGTCTGTTCGTTCTGGGGCGCGGTTCGCTTCATTGCTCAACGTCCAAAGATAACTTTGACCGCAGCGACTGCCGAGCTTCGCTCGGCGAGACGGCCCAGGGCGGCCGCCCCTATGCGAGCAGATCAGTCCTTGGGCGAAACACTCAGCCTTCTACCGCAGCCATCGAACCCTTCTTCTTCCGCTGGTTCGATTGCAGCACCTTTTTGCGCAGGCGCAACGATTTCGGCGTGACTTCGACGAACTCGTCATCGGCTATGAATTCAATCGCCTGCTCTAGATTGAGATTGCGATAAGGCACCAGCCGAATCGCAATGTCGGAAGTCGAAGCCCGCATGTTGGTCAGCTTCTTCTCGCGAACAATATTGACATCAAGATCGGCGTCCTTGGCATTTTCGCCAATGACCATGCCTTCGTAGACTTCGATGCCAGGCCCCACGAAGAGTATGCCGCGCTCCTGGAGATTGTAGAGAGCGTGCGAAGTCGTAAGCCCGGGCCGGTCCGCAATCAGCGCTCCCGTCGGGCGATGCGGGATTTCACCCTGCCACTCGATGTATCCGGCAAAAAGCGCATTCATCACGATGGTGCCGCGCGTGTCGGTGAGGAGCGTGCTGCGCAGTCCGATCAGGCCGCGGCTGGGCACGCGGAATTCCACGCGCACTCGACCGTAGCCGTGATTGTGCATGTTGGCGACTTCGCCCTTGCGCGAGCCGACATGCTCCATGACCACGCCGACGAATTCTTCGGGGATATCGACGGTGAGGTGCTCGACTGGCTCCATCAGTTTGCCAGTTTCTTTGTCGTGCTTGGTGACGATCTCGGGCTTGCCGACCATCAGTTCGTAACCTTCGCGGCGCATCATCTCGATGAGAATCGAAAGCTGCAGTTCGCCGCGGCCGAGAACCTTGAACGAATCGGTGCTGCCAGTCTCTTCCATGCGCAAGGAGACGTTGGTGAGCAGCTCTTTATCGAGGCGCTCGCGCAGGTTGCGCGACGTGACGTAGGTGCCTTCGCGTCCGCAGAACGGAGACGTGTTGATGGTGAAGAGCATCGCAATCGTGGGCTCGTCGATAACGATGGGAGGAAGCGGCGCGGGGTTCTCTGCGTCGGTGATAGTCTCGCCGATGGTGATGCCTTCGACGCCGGCTACGGCGATAATGTCGCCGAGCGAAGTTTCGGTAATGTCGGTACGCTTGAGGCCGGAAAAACTGAAGAGCTTGGTGATTTTTGTTTTGTGAAATGAGCCGTCGCGCTTGGCGATGGCTACGTCTTCGCCAGTCTTCATCGTTCCCGAAAAAACGCGAGCGATGGCGAGGCGGCCAAGGTAGTCGCTGTAATCGAGATTTGCAACCAGGATTTGCAGCGGGCCGTCTTTGTCTCCTTGCGGGGCGGGAATGGTATCGACAATCGCTTCAAACAGCGGACGCAGATCTTCGCCATGCGCTCCCTGATGCAAGGCGGCGGTGCCCGTTTTGGCGTTGGTGTAAAGCACAGGGAAGTCGAGTTGCTCTTCCTTGGCGTCGAGATCGATAAAAAGGTCATAGACCTCGTTGAGAACTTCCTGCGGACGCGCGTCGGGACGGTCGATCTTGTTGATGACAAGAATCGGCTTCAGGTTCGCCTCTAACGCCTTGCTGAGGACATAACGCGTCTGCGGCAGCGGGCCTTCGCTGGCATCGACCAGCAGCATCACGCCATCGACCATTTTGAGGGCGCGCTCCACTTCACCGCCAAAATCGGAGTGGCCGGGCGTATCGACAATATTGATTTTTACGCCGGCATAAAACACGGCGGTGTTTTTGGCAAGGATAGTAATGCCGCGCTCGCGTTCGAGGTCGTTCGAGTCCATAACGCGTTCGGCGACAGTCTCATTGTCGCGGAAAGTGCCGCTCTGACGGAGCATGGCATCGACCAGCGTGGTTTTGCCGTGATCCACGTGAGCGATGATGGCGATGTTGCGAATACTTGAATTCAGACGAAAACTCCTTAAGGGTCACAAATTGGGGCCTAGTACTACTTTACTATGGCGGGCCGCTTTGGAAGCTGAACGGTGAAAGGCGCGGACAGCCGTGTGGTTTTCCAAGAGGATGAGGGATAATGTGCCAATGGTCGATGGCGCTCCACATGAGGCTCGCTGGCTGCGGGCGGAACCGCGGCGAACGCTGCCCTTGCCACTCTTGGAGCAAATCGTTCATACGGCGTTTCCACGAGCCCATGTGGTCGGTGTGCAGCCCCTGACCGACGGTTGGCGGAACGCGAATTTCAAGCTTCGCCTCGACTGCACACCTGAGCCTTTCGTGCTTCGCGTCTACGAGCACGATGCTTCCATCTGCCAGAAGGAAGTCGATCTGATTCGGCTGATTGGGGGATCGGTTCCGGTTCCGGAGGTCATTCACGCGGAGGCGCTAGGGTCGGAGGATATTCCGCCGTTTGCTGTGATGCGTTTTGTGGAAGGATTCAGCTTCCGTGATCTGGCGCGTCGCGGCGACACAGAGGCGGTCGCTCAGGCAGCCTACTCGGCGGGCGAAACTCTGGCTTGCATTGGACGCACGACGTTTCCAAAGTCGGGATGGCTTGCACCTGGACCGGTAGTGGCAGCGCCGCTATTGCCGGGCGCAGATCGGACGGCGCGTTTTGTGGATTTGTGTCTGGCGTCGACGCACCTGCAGGAGCGCATGGCGGCGGATTTGCGGGGGCGCACTCATGCTTTCATTTGGTCGTGGGCGCTGCAAATGGCCGATTTGGATGAGGAGGCATGCCTTGTCCACGGCGACTTTGGCAAACGGAATCTGCTGGTGCGAAGTGTCGCGGGACGGTGGGTTGTGGCGGCTGTGTTAAACTGGGAGTTTGCTGTTTCCAGTTCTCCGTTGGCTGACGTGGGGCACTTTTTACGCTATGAACGGGCTGCCCGCCCTCTGGTCGAACTGCATTTCTCGAACGGGTATCTGCAGGCTGGTGGCAAACTGCCGCAGAACTGGCGTCAACTGGCGCGATTGGTCGATCTGACCGCGTTATGCGAGAGCTTGACGCACGCCGAACTTCCGGAGACGGTGGTGAGTGAATTGGTAGAACTTGTCCGCGCAACCGTCGAGAATCGGGACCCGAAACTGAGCTGACTTCACACGAGACAAGTGTTCTGTCATCGCTTAACAGGAACTTGACCAATCCCTTCTGCGTATTCAGTTGGTAGTAGAATACCCCTCATCTCGCGCTTGGCAGTCAATTGTGGTGGATCTGAAACGCATTTTCTCATTTGGAGGCAGCGGTGGCGCTCACAATCAGTGGCCTGTCCAAAACTTACCCGAACGGGGTCAAGGCTCTCAAGAACCTCTCGCTTTCTATCGGCAACAGTATGTTCGGGCTGGTGGGGCCGAACGGCGCGGGAAAGAGTTCGCTGATGCGCACGATTGCCACTCTGCAGGATCCCGACTCGGGCACCATCAATCTGGATGGCATCGACGTGCTCCGTCAGAAGGACGAGGTTCGTCGGATCCTGGGCTACTTGCCGCAAGAGTTCGGAGTGTATCCCAAGATATCGGCGCTCGACATGCTGCATCATCTCGCCATTATGAAGGGCATGATGTCTTCGGGCGAGCGCAAGGCGATCGTCGACACGCTGCTGCAGCAGACGAATTTGTGGGATGTGCGGAAGAAAGCACTCTCCACTTTTTCTGGCGGTATGAAGCAGCGCTTTGGGATTGCGCAGGCGCTGCTGGGCAATCCGCGGCTGATCATTGTCGACGAGCCGACGGCCGGACTCGATCCGGCGGAGCGCAATCGCTTCCTCAACCTGCTCTCGTCTCTGGGTAGTGACCGCACGGTGATTCTGTCGACGCATATTGTGGATGATGTGCGGCAGCTCTGTCCGCGCATGGCCATTATTGCGGAGGGGGAACTGCTGCTGGAGGGCGCTCCTAATGACGCGCTGGCCGCGCTGCACGGGAAAATCTGGTCGAAAGTGGTTGCGACGAGCGACGAGCTGCACGCGATCGAAACTTCTCTGCATGTGATTTCCACACACCTTGTGGGGGGGCAGCATGAAGTGCGTGTGTACGCGGACACTTCTCCGGGGGACGGGTTCTCTGCGGTCGATTCCGACCTTGAGGACGTCTATTTCCTCAACCTCTCGCAGCAGGATAAGCGGCGACTTCCAAATTAACGCCTCGCAGGTGGAGGAGGATTCGGACCATGCAACTTTTCTGGGAATTTTTTACGTTCGAGCTCCGGTTTCGTTTCAAGAGCCTCTCGACCTACGTCTACTTTTTGCTCTGGCTCACGTTTTCGTTTCTCTGCGTCGCCTCGGAGAACTTCGGGCCCATTGGTAACAGCAATGGCAAGATCCTTCTGAATTCGGCTTACGCGAATACGTTTAACGATATTGGTTCGTCGCTGTTCGGCATCATCGTGATTGCCGCGATTTTTGGCACTTCGATTCTGCGCGATTTTCAGCGCGACACGTACCAGATTTTGTTTACCAAGCCGATTTCTAAATTCGGCTACCTGGGCGGTCGCTGGGCTGGATCTTATGTCACAACCCTGTTTGCTTTTTCGGGCATGATGTTCGGCGCCTTCCTCGGAACGTTTGCTCCCTGGGCGGACCACACGCGCATCGAAGCGAATCATGTCTGGAATTACCTGCAGCCTTTTCTTTCCGTAATCGCGGTGCAGATATTTTTTGTCGGTTCCGTGTTTTTTCTTGTAGCCGCGTTGACGCGCAAGATTTTCATTGTTTATCTGCAGGGCGTCGCGCTGTTCATGCTTTACGTCATTGGCATTACGGTGTTTTCGGCGACGCGGTCTCTGGAACGGTTCTGGTCGGGGATTCTCGATCCCATCGGCTTCATTCTGCTCGATGATGTCACTCGCTATTGGACGGTAATTGAAAAAAACACGTTGTTTGTCAGCTGGTCGCCGAGTCTCGTCAATGGCATCTTTCTGTACAACCGGTTGCTCTGGCTCAGCGTCGGGCTGCTGGCGCTCGGCTCCGTCTGGGCTTTCTTCCCCATGTCGGTGGAGGCGCTGACGGCTCGCTCGCAAGGGCGACGCGCCGCCAAAGCTAAAGAACAGGAGTTGGTCGAAGATCGGCCCGTGAGGTCGCTGGTTGCGGCGCGCATTCCGGTCGTGCACTATGCGTTCGGCCCAGCCACAACCTGGGCGCAATATCTTTCCCTCTCGCGTTTGCGGCTGCGCAATATTCTGCGCGACATACCTTTCTGGGGCGTGACAGCTCTGCTCATCGCTTTCGGTATCAACAACGGGCATTTTGCCGGCCACCTTGCCGATCAGAACGTTTGGCCGGTTACCTATCTTATGTTGCAGTCGGTCGAGGGCAGCGCCATTTTGTTTCTTTACATCGTCGCCACTCTCTATGCGGCAGAGTTGCTATGGCGCGAGCGCGATTTGCACTTTGAGGGCATCCATGACGCTTTGCCGTTTCGCGAATCCACCGACTGGCTCAGTCGCTTCACCGCCATCGTAGTCGTGGAACTGATTTTGCTCGCCGTAGCCATGCTGGTGGGCATTCTGATGCAGACCATCGCGGGTTACTACCATTACGAACTGTTGCAATACTTCAAAGAGCTCTATCTCGTGACCTTCCCGCAGGTTCTGGCTTTTATCCTGCTGGCGATGTTTGTGCAGACCGTGGTCTCGAACAAGTTTGTGGGGCACGGCATCGTGATCGGCATCTTCGTGCTCATGCCGATTCTGTTCAGTTTTGGCTGGGAGAATACGCTTTATCTGGTCGGTCAAGTCCCGGCCTATACGTACTCCGACATGAACGGTTACGGGCATTTTGTGCCGGCGCTATTCTGGGCGAATACCTACTGGCTGGCGATCACCGCGCTCCTGGGCGTCTTGTCCATGGCTTTCGCCCGCCGTGGGGCGGAGGATTCGCTCGGCGCCCGCGCCCGGCAAGCTCTGCGGCTGGCTCCGGGGCTGGCGCCGCTCGCTTTGCTGTTCACTGTCGTCGCCGCTGGCGCGGGTGGTTGGTATTTCTACAATGCCCACGTGCTCAATGAATATCTGGATTCCAAAGCGCGCCGCGGCATTCAGGCCGACTACGAGCGCAAGTTCAAACAATATGAAAATCTGCTCCAGCCCAAGGTCACGGCCGTCGACACAACGATCAATATCTATCCCGAGCGCCGCTCGTTCGACGGAAGCGTGCGCATGACTTTGCAGAATAAAACCAGTCAGCCGATTCCTCAGATTCATGTCACCGATATAAAGCAGTCGGTCAGCAACCTGCAGTTTGACCGGCCGTTTCATCTGGTTAGCTCGGCGCCGCGCGGCATTTATTCCATCTATGCTCTGGAACAGCCTTTGGCGCCGGGCGAAACGGTCACGCTAACCTGCAATGTTGGACATCAGACGCGCGGGTTCCGCGACAACAACGAACTTCCTGAGTTTGCCTACAACGGCACTTTTTTTGACTCCGACTACATTCCGTACATCGGCTACAGAACCGACGCAGAACTGGACGACCCGCGGCGGCGGCGCGAAGAGCATCTTCCGGCGCTTGAAGAGATGGCGCATCGCGGCGATCCGCCGCACTCGGTGAACAACATCTTTCCTCGCGAGGCGGATTGGATTACTTATCACACCGTTGTCAGCACTTCGCCGGACCAGATCGCCATCGCCCCCGGATACCTGCAGCGCCAATGGCAGGCTAACGGCCGGAACTTTTACGAATACAGCATGGGATCGACGCACATCCTGGAATTTTTCTCGTACCTTTCCGCGCGCTACCAGACTCGCAAAGAGCTTTATCACGGCGCGGGCGGCGATGTTTCGCTCGAGGTGTATTACGATCCGGCGCATACCTACGATCTCGATGACATGCTGGCCAGTTCACGCGCCGGACTCGACTACTATCAGCGCGTTTACAGCCCTTACCAGTTCAATCAATTCCGCATTCTGGAATTTCCGCGCTACCGCAGTTTTGCTCAGTCTTTTTCTAATACGGTCCCATACTCGGAAGGCATCGGTTTTATTGGGCGGGTGTTGAAGCCGACCGATATTGACATCACTTACTTCGTCACGGCGCACGAACTCGGGCACCAGTGGTGGGCTCACCAGTTGCTGGGAGCCGATGTTGAAGGCTCCAACATGATGGCGGAAAGCTTGGCCGAATATTCCGCGTTGCAAGTCATGGCGCATAAGTACGGGCGCGATCTTATGCATCGGTTTTTGCATCACGAGCTGGATACTTATCTGCGCGGCCGGGCTGGCGAGACGCGTCACGAGCCACCTCTCGCGCTGGTGCAACGCGAGCCTTACGTCTGGTACCAGAAGGGCGGCCAGATTCTTTACACGCTGGCGGATTACATTGGCGAAGACAAATTCAATCTGGCGCTGCATAACTTCCTGATGCAATACCGCTACGCCAATGCGACGAACCAGGTTGACGCCAGCTTTAATGGCAAAGACAATGTTGGCGCCGCCGCTGCCATCGACGGTCCGTGGCCGGATACTCGCATGCTGGTGGACGCTATCCGCGCACAGACTCCGCCCGAACTGCAGTATCTGGTCGACGATGGTTTCAACCGCATTGTTCTTTAGACAG
>JBEKED010000048.1:0-15701 GCA_050014035.1 Terriglobales bacterium | reverse complement strand
GTGCAGAGCCGCAACTGTTCGTTACCGATATCAAGAGATCATGCGGATTTTTCCATGAAAAGTTAGGCTTTTCGCTTGTATTCAGTTACGGCAAACCTCCCTACTATGCACAGGTGGGTCGCGACGTGGCGCGTCTCAATCTAAGGTGTGTCGAGCGGCCAGTAATCGAGTCGACGGTCCGCGATCGGGAGGAACTGTTGTCGGTATCTCTGACCGTCGCCACGGCGGACGAGATCAAGTTGCTGTTTCTTGAGTTTCAGTCCGCTGGTGTTGCCTTTCACCAGACGCTGAAAAAGCAGCCTTGGGGCGCCAAGAGTTTCGTCGTCAAGGATCCGGATGCGAATCTGCTGCTGTTTGCTGGACCCGCAACCTAGACAGCTACGAAGCCGAAGTGTTCCCGGTTTCGTGCCGAAGAATCAGCGTTCTTACGCTTTCGCGTATTTCAGCCATTTGAGGATTTCGGGCAGAGTGGGACGCTTGCCATAGATCAGGATGCCGATGCGATAAATTCGGGCGCAGAGTATCAGGATTCCAATAATGGTTGCGATCAGCAAGAACAACGACAGAGCGATTTGCCACAGCGGAGGCGTTTGTATGACGATGCGCGCATACATCACCAGCGGCGCGAAGAAGGGAACCATCGACATCCAGACAACCGTTGGGGAATCTGGCGTGCGCACAACCGCGGTCAGCATGAAAACCGAAAGGACCAGCGGTATCACGACAAAGAACTGGAGTTGCTGGCCTTCCTGCTCGGTTGTGCTGATCGCCCCGATGGCCGCATAGATTGTGCTGTACAACAAGTAGCCGAGAAAAAAGAAGACGGCAAACGCGGCCAGCACTTCGGGTGAAACCTTGAGGTCGCTGAGATTGGTCTGCATGGCCAGGGATGGTATAGCGAATGCGCCCGCCATCACTACCCAGACCAGGATCTGCGTCAGGCCCACCGCACCGACGCCAAGAATTTTCCCGGTCATTAACTCGGTGGAACTGGCGGAGGAGAGCAGCACTTCCAGAATGCGCGTATTTTTTTCCTCGAGCACCGAGCGCATCACGGAAATGCCGTACAAGAGCACGGCCATGTAAATCAGCGTGACCATGACCACGACTTCGAGAAACTTCTTTCCGCCACTGTCCTTGGTTTCTCTTCCACCTTCGATGCGGATGGCGTCGACTTTGACCGGCTTAAGCAGGAGGTCCGCTTGATCGGGTGTGACACCATTTTTGGAAAGCCGGGTGTACTGGATGACGCGGTTCAGTTTTTCGCTGAGGCGCGATTTTTCTCCGAAGCCGGAAAGGCTGCGGCTGGCCCATGCGATTTTGCCGGAGGCAATGGCATCGTCGGTCACCCAAAGATAGCCGTCGATGGACTGCGCGATGATCTTTTCGCGCAGCAGCGTGCGCTCCGCTTCGGTGGGATTGGAATCCACGTCGATGATGTACTGCTCGTTGGTCGTCTTGGCGTCGTTCGTTCCGGAGTTGGCTTCGTCATCCTCGCTGTCGGTGTCTGGAGTGGTCGACAACAAGCCCTGGCGAACGGTTTCGCCGAACTCCGGAGTTGAAGTCACCACTACGATGTGCTGTATTTTGTTTCCGATGGTGGCGAGCTTTGCGGGTAACACCATCACGCCGGTCATGATGGCGGGCAAAAGTAAGGTGAGCACCACGAACGAGCGCGTACGCACGCGCTCCAGGTATTCGCGCTTGATAATCAGCCAGGTGTTACGCATGGGTTTTGCTCACCGCCTCCATGAAGATTTCTTCCAGCGACGGTTCCATCAATTCGAACTTGTTGATGCGGGCTCCGGCGGACGCAAGTTTTAGGAGTTCCTGCGCATCGGCGCTCGGCGCCAGGCGCGCTTCCACGTAGTTTCCGTAATCGTTGAAGGACTGCACGAGGCTAGTATTTTGTAGAAATCCGGCATCGCCTTCGTACTTGATCTGGACGTTGCAACAGCCGTAGCGGGCCTTGATCTGGTTCAAGTCGCCTTCGAGGACGGCGCGCCCGTGATTGATCAGGTAGATGGACTGGCACAAGCGTTCTGCCTGGTCCATGCGATGGGTCGATAACAGAATGGTTTTGCCGTTCTTGGCCAACTCCAGCACAGCGTCTTTCAGGGCCACGGCGTTGGCCGGGTCGAGACCGGAAAAAGGTTCATCCATGATGATCAAGTCCGGATCATGCAGGACGGCGCCGATAAACTGCACCTTCTGCTGCATGCCCTTGGAAAGTTCTTCCACCTTCTTTCCTGTCCAGGAAGTCAATTCGAAACGCTCGCACCAGGATCGAGCGCGCGTGGAAGCCTCATGGGCGGACAGTCCTTTCAATTGGGCCAGAAATACCAGATGGTCGAGCACCTTCATTTTCTTGTAGAGGCCGCGCTCTTCGGGCAGGTAGCCGACGCGATCCATGTGGGCCCGCTCCAGTGGCTCTCCGAAAATGGATACGTGGCCAGAGTCGGGCACGATGATGCCGATCATCATGCGGAGCGTGCTGGTCTTCCCGGCTCCGTTCGGCCCCAGCAGGCCGTAAATTTTGCCGGGACTGATGGCCAGAGAGAGGTTATCGACGGCGACAAATTTATCGTAGCTTTTAGAGACACCTTGCAACTCGATGGTGGCGGCAGCATTCGGGTTTTGCGCGGGGCGCGACAGGGGAGCGGCGGGGACTTGGGAAGGCGCCAAAATCATCAGAATGAAAGCATACCTGTGGATGGCTTAATCTGACAAAACAAAATCATCGATGGCGGCGAGACATTTTTCTGAGTTGTGAAAACGGCAGCAGGTTTCGCCGATTGCGGACGGCATCGTCCACGCCATCTCACCGCAGCCGGTGCAGGGCGGTGGGAATACGCCGATCCGTTCCTGAATCGGTAGGTGTGCGGGTGCGCGGGATGTCAATTCGTCGCGGAGATTTCACCGGCCGGGCGCGCTGCCCCGGGCAGGTCAAGTTGAAATGTAGCGTTGTAATCGTAGTACGTGGCGCGCGCGTGCTGCCAATCCATGGTCATTTCATAGGGCAGGTGATCGTCCAGGCCGAGGCACACGGTGAGGTGCTCCAAGCCCTTGGGTTCTTTCAGCGTTACCTTCCATTCCCGACAGCGCACGTCGTTTACCATCTTCTTGTCGCCTTTTTCGATGATCCCGCGCTGGATCATGGTGGCGAGATCCGGAAAAAGCTTGCTGTCTGTGCCTTGCGCCAGCGTCTGACAGACGGCATTGGGAGTAACTGTGCGAGTAGGCCGTGCGGCCCACGAATCGTCCAGCTTGCGCTGATAGACGAGGTTGCCGATGTGAAACTCCTCCTGCTCCTGTCCGGCGTTATTGGGCTGATCAGGCTGCACCACATGTAGCCTGTAGCGGTAGGCATTCTGCGCGCAGACCAGATCCCAGGATATTTCCATGTGCTGGGTGGGCGTAGGATCGATCACGGTGGCGATGCGTGCGGTCTGAACCTGCTTCATGGCGTCGAGAGACTTCTGAAACTCCTTCTCGCCGCTTCCACCGGGAAAAAACAGATAGCTTGCCGACCAACCCACTATGACCACGGCAAAAACCAAGCGAACCGTGAGCCATATCCAATAATGACGTCCTTCCATGACAGTATCTCCGGCAGTGAGTACTTCAGGTCAGGTTAGCGATCGGCGCACACCGGAACAAGTTACTAATGTCGGTAAGTGCATGAGGCTTACGTCAGGTATCCATCATTACTGTTCATAGGGTGAATTGACTTACTTAGGTCACATATCTGAGGTAATCCGCAAGAGCTTAAAGAGCCGATTTACAATTAACGACAACTATGTCCTGCTGGGCAATACCGATTCGTCTCGGATCACGAGAATGGTGCGAGACTGAATCCAGATCAGCGCTCACTTTGCTGCTTGTGTCTTTGCTTCTTGCATCAGCGTCGGTCGCGTTTGCCCAAACGAGTGCACCGGCGAGCGGAGGGCGGAGCCAGAGCGGCCAAGATCCGGCAACGCAATCGCAAACGCCGCCAACGGCAAGCGATCTGGCGGCGGCTGCGGAGCGCGCCCGAGAAGAGCGCGAACAGCAACGGAACAAGCGTTCCGCAAATTCTGAGGCCGTAAACGAGATGGCAACGGAACTCTCGGAGAGCGCCGAACAGGCCATGGCTGCGCCGGTTGGCTATCGCTATTACAACTTTGAAGCAGGCGACTACTCGATTCTGGTCCCAGCGGACGCGGAGGTCGAAGGGCGGGATTGGCATGGCTTGAAATTGCTCTCTTCGGAAGGATTGGGATCGCGCACGGTTGTTATGCTCGGTAACCCGATTCCCAACCGCGGGGAGAAGCCCGAAGAGATTTTTCGTAATGCGGCAGCCATGTACTTGCCGGGTTGCAAGGTAGGATTGGCCACGGCAGGGATGGGAATCAATACCACGCTTGCACCTGTAAACGGTCATGCCGCAGCTTCGGTTGGTATTAGCACATGCCAACTGAATCAGGAAGTGCTTGGCTACGTCCAGTTAGTCATGGGAGACGGCTACGTCGTGCCCATGGTATGTGGTTATCCGCTGACTTCCGAGGATCTGCATCCGAACCGAAATCGCCCCATCGCGACCGTCGTCAAGACATATGATCGGCAGAACAACGGACGCCGGGCATGTGACGTGATTCTGCCTTCGGTGCGCTTTCATGAGCACGGTTCCGCGTGGCATCCGAAGACTGGGGAAGTGGCGCCCAAGAAAGCTGTAGTAACAAATGCGCTGCTGAGTTCGAATGCCGCGCCGGATGCCGGAAACGCCACGGATGGCTCCCTGGGCAACCTCGCCCGCGTCAACAAAAAAACCTCCTCGACAGAAGTGCTCACCGAACTCCAGCACGCTGCACCTGGCTTCTCTGCTTTCGATTTCAACTATTGCTCGAAGCAAGACTGTTTTACGGCCTCACTGCAGATTCCGGTGCAAGCACGCAAGAATGAACATTTTCAAACAGCCTACACTGGCCTGTTCGAGTTCGTGGTCCCGATCGGCGACACAGCAGCCATTATTCAGGGTTCTACCGGCGCGCCTTCCGAGACCGGCATCATGAGCCGCGCGGATTTCATTCATTCGAAAATCAACTGGTGGATTGAGTATGTGCCCGCGGTCAACTTCAGTGGAGCGGGGAAAGCGGAAGTGTTCAGCGAACAACTGACTACGTTGTCGCGGATGCCGGCGCGGCTGGCAACGTTCCGATCGCCTACGACGATTCAGCCGGTCATGACGCAGCTCGCGGCCTACATGGCGCCGGGCGTATTCCTACAGATTCGGTGCAGCGTTCCGGAAAAGGTTTATGGCGACGCGCAGGATATATGCCAGCACGTGGTGCGATCGTTGCAAGTTCCCCAGGCGAACGGCGAGGCCGGGAACGATGATCCATAGATCGCATTTAGCAATGCTGGGCTGGAGCGGCTTATGTTGCATGATGCTGTTGCCTGGCGCATGGGCACAGGACGCGACTGGCACCGATCAGCAGATCCCGCTGGGCGATGTGGTGAAACGGCAGCGCGAGCAGCGGCAAGACTCGAAGACGGCAAAGAAGGTGGTGACCGACGAAGATATCCCGGCCAACCACATGCAGCGGTTCAATGGTTATGTCGCGGAATTCCGGATCATTCCAGCCATAAGAATTTCGGGGCTGGTTCCGCTTGGCGATTCCCCGCCGGCCACGGCCATCGGGCAAAAGAAAGATAAGATTTACATTCGTTTCGGACCCACACTTCTGGATTCTTATGCCTGCGACAACGGGACTCTGGATTGCGCGGAACAAGCTTTTCTCGGACGGTTTCAGCATGGCGGGAAACTCGGAAGCGCGATGAGGATTTTGTTCGATGTGGACGATACCGTCAAAAACTATCCGGCACGGGTGGCGCATTTTGAAGTTACGGACGATGTGCGCGGAAAGATGCGGGGCAGCGTGGCGTTGATCAGGACCCCGGTGATCATTGTTACGGCTAGCTGCTTGTACAGCGTCCAGGATCAGGCGGAAGCAGAAGCGGAATGCGAGACTTTTGTTTCCTCCCTCAATGTCGACGTTCCCGAGAAACGAATTAATGTCGAACATCCTTCGAGATAGGTGTTGGCTGAGCTGCTCGAAACTGGTGTTGTTGGCAGCGATCGTCGCCTTGCCGATGTCTGCGCAGGGATGGGCGCAGACACCCGCGACTGCCATGGCCGCACGATTCGCTCCGGGAGAGAACCTGCGGTATGAATTTGAGGGCATCGTTCAAATGGTGGCCGGACACGCGCGGGACGTGAAGGTGGATGTTCCCGAAGGGTGCTCTTATCGGCTGCGAGCGGTGCTGAGTTTTGATTTCGATCATGCCAGTGCGGAGGGCGCGCTCAGCGGGCGCGTGCATTTTCGGGCAATTCGTTATGAGGGCGGGGAGTGCGCGTTGCCGCGACAGTCGGCGCTGGCCAAGTCTCTGCAGAGTCTCGAAGCAAACGGGGCGAAGTTTGAGATTAATCCGGCGGGGGATACGCGGCTGAGCAGTGCTCCAGCAAACGCCGAATGCGAAGGGGTCAGCGTTTTGCTCAAGGCGGCATGGGACCTGCTTCAACTGCGCTTGAGCGATAAGGCGATTGCCCCGGGAACGGCGCCGCTTTCGACGCAGCGTTTTCTTTTCTGGCCCGACACCTTCGTGGAAGACATGGAAGTGACATCTTCCTCCATGCAATACCAGCAGGATGTGACCGTTGCGGCGCGACCTTATGCCTGGCTGAAATACAAGCAGGTATTTTCACCGGAGGAAATGCCCGCCTATGTGGAACCGCGCAGCCGGGCGCGCGACTTCACGGGAACTACGTTTGTTACGGGTAAGGCCAATGTGTCGCTGTTGTTTGACCGCAGCGCCGGACAGATCGTGTATCTCCGCCGCGAACGCAACGTCGACAACCGCATGATGCTGAAGTATGCGCCCAGCGAGACGTCGGTTGCGGTGGCGACCTATGCCATCGATGAGGAATACGCGCTGCGCTGGCTTCCGGAAAAGGACTCGGAGGCGTGGCTGGCGGAACTGCACAAGTTTGAAAACGATCTCGTTGAGGTTGCGGCTGTCCGGCGGAATCAGCCACATGTCGAGACGCATGAAACGGCTTCGCTGTCAGAGTTGCTCGACCGGGCTCCGCGCGGGTTTGAACGATGGGAACGAAATTACTGCCGGGGCGCGTACTGTTTCGAATTGTCGATCGCCGTGCCCGAGCAGGCCAAGGTCGCGGAGACCACCGACACCACCGTTCTGTTGCTGAGCGGTTCTGGAGAACGCGCGATCACCGTGGCCGTTGGTCCGGTGCTTGATCCGCGACGCGCAGCGTTGAACGATGAAGAGTTGCTGCAACAACAAACCTCGCGGTTCATCGCCAATGATTTGTGGTTCGCAGGCGGCACCGGAACGCAGCTGAATTTTGAGAGCGACAGAGTGCATGATCGTCCGGCAGCATTCAGTGACTTTACGAGCACGGCACGGGACCTGACGCCGATCCGGGGGCGTCTGGTGATGGTGGTTGGGCCGTACGACCGGCTGACGACGGTGACCTGCTCGTATGCCGCCGCGGAGCGAAGCGCCCTCGATGGAATCTGCCAAACCGTGGCGGCATCGGTCGTGATTCGTTAGTCGAGTTTGGCAATCGGCCGGTGCTCAGCTGTTATCCTATGAGTGTTTGACCCATTTGCGGTTGACCCATTTGCATTTGACCCAGCCCTCCGAGGAAATCATGGCCGCATTGATCGATGCCATTGACGTAAAGCGCAAAATGTTTTTCGAATTCGATAACGCTCCATTTCTGTGCCTGGAAGCGGAGGTTTCGACACCCACGGCCAGAGGCGCCCAGACCCTGGTCCGGTTGAAGATGCGCAACCTGCTTACGCGCGCAGTCTTTGACAAAACCTTCAAGGCCAGTGACCGGTTCAAGGAGCCGGACCTCGAGATGGTCAAGGCATCCTATTTGTACAGCGACGGAGCTGGTTTTCATTTCATGGATCAGGAGAGCTTCGAGACCGTCACGCTATCCAGCGAGATGATGGGGGATGCACTGGACTTTATCGTGGAAGGAGCCATCGTCCAGTTGCATAGGTACAACGGCAACCCCATCGGGTTGGAACTGCCCGCGCACGTGGAACTGCATGTGACCTACACCGAACCCGGCGTTCGCGGCGATACGGGTGGTGGGACCGTAACCAAGCCGGCAAAGCTGGAGACTGGAATCGAAATCAGGGTTCCGCTCTTTATTAAGGAAGGCGAAGCGATCAAGGTCTCTACTGAGACGCGGGAGTTCGTGGGGCGGGCGTGATGCCAGGTAGAATCGGACAGCCGGCCTAGGCGGTTTGAACCTCCGCCAATAACCATTTTTTTGGCACTGACCGGAAGATGAGCGAGTCGGGGGAGGCAATGAAATGGATGCCGCAGCGAGGGCATGTGAATTGACACAGTTCTCCACTGTCGCATGGAGCATAGGCAACCGCTAAAGCGCCGCACTCGGGCGTGGGACACGTGGAGCCGGACGCGACATCATCATCCCGACGAGAGTCATGTTGCATGGCTTTTCACCCCGGAAGTTTTACCCACGGTTCGCCACTTTGTCAGGAAATTCGCGGGCATTCTGTGAGCGCCGTCACACCTTGATGTGATGAATAATGGATGTGAATTTCGGGCATTGTTCTGCGCCCGGCAATATCCGGCAAGCTTGGCGAGCCGTTCGCGGCATTAGCATTCCGGCGTGGGGACTTGCGAGAAGACTCCCACCTTCTTTTCAGACAGGGTATAGCCCTCAAGCTGCGTGTCCATTGTTTTATATTCCGCGCCGAATCGCGCCTGAAAATTGTCGAAGCAAGTGGCGCTTTCCCATCGATCAACAGTCAAGAAGACGTTAGCCTGGTGAGAAGAGCACAGCAGTTCGGTCCCCAGAAAGCCTTCTGCACGCCGAAAGAGGCTGGCCCAATCTCCCTTAGAGCCATACGCGGAGATGAATTCCTGAATGTATTCTTCCCGAACCGTGAACTCCCAAATGATGATGTGCATCGAGGTGATCTTCGGATTGCAATATGTGAGCAGCGGTGAGGTTGTTTTGGCTGCTTGTTCACTCGTAGCGCAGCGCCTCCACCGGATTTAGCCGCGCGGCTTTGACCGCCGGATAAATCCCAAAAAAGAGGCCGACGCTCATCGAAGCGCCTACGGCAGCGATGACCGACCAGAGCGGCACCGCCGAAGGCAAACTTGGCAATAGCTTATTGATCAGGAAGCTGATCCCCGCACCTAGTGCGACGCCAATGATTCCCCCGGCACCGGTCAGAGCCATAGCTTCAGTAAGGAACTGACCGATAATATCCCGGCGTCGGGCGCCGATGGCCTTGCGCACGCCGATTTCACGGGTGCGTTCGGTGACCGACATGAGCATGATGTTCATCACGCCCACTCCACCGATCAGCAGGCCGATGGAACTGATTACGACTACGGCAATGGCAATCGCGCCGGTGATCTGACGGAATTGGCGCGCCAGTTCCTCCGAACTTGAAATCGCGAAATTATTTGGTTTATCGGCCGCGACGCGTCTGCGCCGCCGCAACAGGCCGATGATTTCGTCCTCCGCCTCGGCCTTCCTGCCCGGAAACGCTTGTGCGCCAATGAAGTGTTCGTCGTCCTGTGGATTGTGTTTGTGGTAAGCCCCGTAGGGCACGACCACAACTTTGTCGGCCGATTCATCTTTAAAGAACTGGCCTTTGCGCTTCTCCAGCACGCCGACGACGCGGTAGAGAGCGCCTGCCACCTCGATCGACTTATCCAGCGGGTCTTCGCCATGAAACAGCCCCTCCGCCAAATCGTGACCGATCACGGCTACATCCATGTGATGCAGGTCTTCCGCCTCGGTAAAGAAGCGGCCTTTCTCAGGGTTCGCGTTGTAGACCCATTCGTAGGATGGAATGGTACCGGTAAACTGGATGCCGTAGACCTCATTCTTTTTGTAGCGCGCGGGCACCACGGTCATGGGCTGGCCGGGTTCTATTTTCGGAGAGACCTCGACAGTCACATCCTTCACATCGGGACATTCCTCCAGAATCGCCATGGTGTCTTCGTAGGTCAGCGGCTTGCGGTTGCGTTCCTCGGCAGTGAGCTCACCGCGAAAACCGAAGTCCCAGCGAAAAACGAAAAGCGTGTCGGTGCCATATTGATCGAGAAAGCCGCGAATATCGCGGTCCAAACCCACCATGATTGAGGCTACGGCCACCATGGCCATGATCCCAATGACCACGCCCAAGACAGTCAGCAGGGACCGCGTCTTGTGCTGGCGAAGAGAATCAAACGCCATGCGCGTACTTTCGTTGATTTCAAACGGCACGGTTGCAACCTCTTTCAAGACGCACGCTTCGGGTACTGAAAACGACGTGGTTCTCGCAGCGGTAAATCACTCCACCCCATCACGCCAAAATCGGGCGTGTTGGGGAACGCGGCGCTGCCCCACCCAAGAGCAAGAACAAAACCTAGATTCTGCCGTGGTATCTCACCCTTGCGCAAAAGGCGCGCAAGGATGGGTACCCGCGGTCCGAAAAAAACGGCTACGTTTCAAAGCGCAGAGCCTCGATGGGATCCAGCTTCGACGCACGATGGGCCGGGTACAGTCCAAAGAACAATCCCACCGTTGTCGATACCGCCAGCGACAAAATCACCGCGCCAATGGGCACTTGGGACGGCACCGGCGTCAGCACTCTCACCAGCGTGGAGAGAAGATAGGCAATGGCAATGCCGATCGCGCCTCCCACGGCCGCCATCACGGCGGATTCCACCAGGAACTGCATCAGGATGTCCTGTCGGCGCGCTCCCAGTGATTTGCGCACGCCAATCTCGCGGGTGCGCTCTGTCACACTGGCCAGCATCACGTTCATGATCACCACGCCGCCGATCACCAGGAACACGGAAACCACTCCCACCATGGTCGCGGCGATGGCGCCGGTGAGGTTATGCCACAGGCCCATAATTGTGTCTGACGCCAGAATGCCAAAATTGTCATCGGCCATCGGATCGAGATGGCGGCGGCCGCGCATCATGGTGCGGGCTTCATCCTCGGTGCGCTGCATCCACTCCGGGCCGCGCGCCTGAATGTTGATGGCAAGATCCAGTCCTTGCCCGTGTTCGCCATAGTGTTTCAAAAATGTGCGAATCGGAACGTAGACAAAGTCGTCCTGGGATTGCCCGAGGACGGTTCCAATCGGCTTGGCTTCGCCGACCACCAGATAGCCACGGCCATCGATGTAAATTGTTTTTCCAATGGGATCGACGGTGGGGAAGAGCTTAGCGGCGACTTGTTGTCCAATAAACGTGACATCTGCTCTGCTGTCATTGTCCGCATCCGTGATGTAGCGGCCGGTTTCCACTTCCTCCACATCCATATCGGCGATATTGGCGGTTACGCCGCGGATATTAATGTTATCGAGCGCCTGGGTTCCGAGGCGGACCTTGCCGCCGGTGCGCGTCTCCAGACCAACTTGGCGAGGCAGTTTCATGCCATCGCGCAGAGCCTCGAAGTCCTCCCAGGTGACATAGCGGTTGCGGCGCATCGCCTTCAGGAAATCCTGCTGATTGGTGATGATGGGGAAGCGCAGCACGAGAAAGACATTCGACCCCATATTGGCAACGCGCTGCTCAATATAAAGGTTCGCTCCGGTGATAATCGATACCACCAGGATGAGCACGGCTACCGACAAAGTAACGCCCAGCAGGGTTAGTGCGGAACGCAGCTTGTGTGCGCGCAACGCGGACAGAGCCTCGACCGCCGGGTCGCGGAACACGCTGCCGTGACGGCGGAGTTTTTCTCCGACACGGGAGACGGCAAACTTCTGGGCGCTCGCCCCCGGAGCTGCAAGTTGCGTCGTTGTAGAGTTCGCGGCCACACTGTAATGGTATACGAGGCTGGGCCCAAAATAGTTCCTCGCCGATCTCGAACTCTTAGCACAGCGAACGCCGGGTTACACCTGTGTTACGGATGCCAGAGAAGTGAAGCTCTAGTCGCCTCGCGCCGCGGCCTTGGCAGCCGGTACCGAGATCGTGACCGAATCGGGTTCGGTCCAGACAGAGGCGCCGCTTTTCAACTCGAGGCGGTGCATGGTGATCTTCAGGCTGCCGCGGTCGACTTCCACCTGCAGGTAGTGGTAATTCACTTCCTCGCTCTGGAATGGATCGTCCTTAGCCCGGTTGATTTGAACCGGACGTGCTCCGGCGCCGCCGGTCACAAAGTAGGTGACGCCGCCATGCTCGTGACGCTCGTAGTTGTGCACGTGTCCGGAAAAAACGACGATTCGGGCGCGCTGGTTCTGCTGCCGCGCCTCCAGCATCCGGGCTAGTTCCTTTTCCTGGGAGCGGGCTGAGTGTCCCCCGCCGAGCATGTTCATGTCCGAAGAACTGGTGTAGGGAGGATGGTGCAGAACTAGAAACACAAAATCCACATCTGTGGGAAGATTATCCAGCTTCTGCTTCAGCCATTGCCCTTGCGGCCCGGAGGTTTCGTCAAGCGCGCTGTCTAGCACCAGCATCAGCGCATTGGCGAAGCGCACGGAATAGTAGACGCCGTTCTTGAGCTCAGGAAAACGCTGGAAATAGTTGCTCAGGGCAATCTTCTCGTTGCCGTGTAGATCGTGATTACCGAGCGCCGGGTAGACGGGGATTTTCTTCTCGCGCCACACCGCCGTTTCAGAGTCCCAGACCTTCCAGTCATCCGTGTCGAAGCCGTTGTAGACGATATCGCCAGTGAACGCGATGAAGGCGGGGTTAGTCTGGGCAATCGCCTGGACCAGCGCCTGGCGCACCGGCGGATTGGCTGCTTCCGTGTCCTTCGGATCATGGAAGCGCGCGTCTCCGTAGGCGACGAAGTGGTAGGGCATGCTCACTTGCAGTTGCAGTTCCACCGGTTGGGCCTCCTGCGCTGCCTGCGAGTGTGAGCGCGAGCACGCAATGCAGCTAAGGAAAAAAACTGCCGCTGGCAATCTTTGCAAAAGCTTCATTCATTTACGCCAGCTACAAACCTCGATGGCCGCGCCCAGCTTGGATACGCAGCAATGCGGCTACGAGTGCGTCCACATCCTCGTAGGTGTTGTACAGCGCCAGGGAAGGGCGAACCGTGCTCTCGACGCCCATGCGACGGAGAATGGGCTGAGCACAGTGGTGACCGGAACGTACCGCGATTCCTTCCTGGCTCAACGCCGCGCCCACATCCTCGGTGCGAACATCGTCGAGAACGAAAGACAACACCCCTGCCTTTTCGCTCGCAGTGCCGATCAGCCGCAGCCCCGGCACCGTGAGCAGCCCGGTCGTCGCATAAGCCAGGAGTTCGTGCTCGTAGGCGGAGATGCTTTCCATTCCAATTTCGTCGACATAGTCGAGCGCCGCGCCCAGTCCCACGGCATCGGCGATATTTCCGGTTCCGGCCTCAAAGCGCGCGGGAGCGGCCTGGTAAGTGGTCTTCTCGAACGTGACATCGACGATCATGTTGCCGCCGCCCTGCCATGGCGGCATGGTGTTAAGCACGTCCAGCTTGCCATAGACCACGCCAATTCCGGTGGGCGCGAATATTTTGTGACCAGAGAAGACGTAGAAGTCGCAGTCGAGGTCCTGCACGTCGACGCGCATGTGGGAGACGGCCTGTGCGCCATCGACCAGGACGCGCGCGCCGTGACGGTGCGCCATCTCCACCATCTCGCGCGCAGGTGTGATGGTTCCCAGGGCGTTCGATACCTGGCTGAAGGAGACGATCCTTGTGCGCGGGCTCAGCAGCTTTTCGTACTCTTCAAGGATCACTTCGCCGCGATCGTTCACCGGCGCCACGCGCAGGCGAGCGCCTTTTTCTGAACATAGTTGCTGCCAGGGCACGATGTTGGCGTGATGTTCGAGCCAGGTGATGAGGACCTCGTCGTCCTGCTCGACGTTGCGGCGTCCCCATGCCTGGGCGATAAGGTTAATGCCCTCGGTGGTGCCGCGAACGAAAACTATCTCACGCGAAGAAGAAGCATTGAGGAAGCGGCGGGTTTTTTCGCGCGCGCTTTCATAAGCGTCGGTGGCTCGCGCTGCCAGCGTGTGTGCGGCGCGATGGATGTTGGAATTTTCGTGCCGGTAAAAATACGACAGGCGATCAATGACCGCATTCGGTTTCTGGGTGGTGGCGGCGTTGTCGAGCCAGATCAGCGGCCGCCCGTTGACTCGTTCCTGCAGGATGGGAAAATCCTGGCGGATCAACCGCGGATCGAGTGGACGCTTGGCGATGCCAAGTTCCGCCGGCGCCAGGTCCGGTCTGAACTCGACGGACTCGACTCCCGGTGGCAGAGAAGTAGACTGCGACGCCGCTCTGTCTGCATTGGGATTGCCTGACGAACCCGGGATCGGCGAGGCCACTGGCGGAGTCCCAGGCAATGCGGTTGGCAGGGTTCGAAAGTCAGTTTCGGTAACTGAGTTCGCTGGTACTGGGCTCGCCGGTATTGACGAGGGCAGAACTGGAAAGCCAGGAGGCGATTGCACTCCGGGCACTCCGGGAAAAGAAAACAGCTCGCTGATGGTGGGAAATTTCGCGACGGAGCCGGGGTAAATGGATTGTTCCGCATCGGCGAAACCGGCGGGGGCTGCCGGAATCGCCAATGCCGGATCGGACTTGGGAATATCAGAAGTAGATTGCGGCACGCTGGTTACGGGTGCGCCAGAACTCGCGGGCGCCATCGCGCCGGGCACGGGCGGAGACGCGGGTATGCTCGGCTGCGAGACCTGTGCCGCAGGAACGGCGGGGACCGATGCGCCGGGCACGCGAGGAAATGAAAATGCGTCGTTGAACCCCGCGAAGTGGGGGTCTTCGGCCCATGGATCGGTTCTGCCTGCAGCAGTGCTTGCGAACGGCGAAGATGGAATTGCGGCCAGATCGGAGCCGCTCGGCGGTCCGGTCGGAGGGGACGCAGGCGCCGCGGGAACGCCGGGAAAGGAATACATCTCGGCGGCCGGTGGGATCTGTGGCGGCGCGGCCCAGGGGCCTCCGCCGCCTGCGTCGGCAGACGATGAAGAGAGCGGCACCTCTGCGGGCGGAGCGGCGGTTGTCACTTGCGGAGCAGGCGGCAATTCGCCCGCCAACGACGCGGCGATGGCACGGAAGTCGGCCTCGTTCAGCGCGCTGGTTGACGCCGGTGGTTGCGGGGCGCTGGGCACAGCGTTGGGTACTGCAGGAAAAGAAAACATCCCCCGCGGATAATCCGGAACGACCGCTCCGGGCGCGGCGGGAATCGCTCCCGCCTGGTGGGGCGTTGGCGATAGTGGCGGCGCGTTTGGAGGCACAGCTGCTCCGGGCAGCGCCGTGAAAAACTCGTTGGCGAGTTTTGCAATCACTGCCGGATCGGGGAGTGCCGACATCAGGGCGGAAACGCCCTGGTATCTCTGCGTACCTTCTTCTTGCGCAGTTACTGGCGTGGAAGACGATGTCGGCCCGTCGGTCGTTAACGGATCACTTGTACTCGTGATATTGATCGACATTGACGCCCTCCAACACACCGATTGCATCGTCGGTAAGGACTGCAATCGAGCAATAGAGCGAAATCAGGTACGAAGCAATCGCTTTGTGATTGATGCCCATGAAGCGAACCGACAAGCTCGGCGTTTCTTCTCCGGGGAGACCCGGCTGGAACAACCCGATCACGCCCTGAATTTTCTCGCCGGTGCGCAACAGCAGAATATTCGTCTTCTCA
>JBEKED010000047.1:0-15773 GCA_050014035.1 Terriglobales bacterium | reverse complement strand
TCATCCTGTTGCGCGAATGCGGCCTGGAAGCATGCGCGATGAAAGACCATAGAATTCATCTTTCCGCGCACCGGGTCATCGCACAGTTTCTCGACGTTCCCGTAGTCTCCAAGCTCGAGATAAATCTGCGCGAGTAGGTCATTCATGATGTTGTTTGGTTCCTGCCCAATGACCTGCCGGGCCAGGTCCAAAGCTCGCTGCGGCTGACCGATCAATAGGTACTGGGTTGCGAGATTGTAAATTGGTACGATGTCCCGAGGGTAGAGGGTACGCCAGAGTTCGTAGTCCGCTACCGCTCGATTGACCTCCCCGGTCGCAAACTCGTAATAATGAGCGACGATATAGAGTCTGTCGCGATCGCTGGTACGGCTGTTGCCAAGGTCAAACGCTCGCTGGTAAGACCGCGCGCTGAGAGCAAGTTGCCATGTGTTGTGATAGACGGTTCCAAGGCGAGCATAGGCAAGCGCAAATTGCGGATCAAGGTCGACAGCGAGCTTGTAGCTGGCCACCGCTGCGGTCAAGTCATCGTCGAAGCGCTTCTGCTCACCCAAATTAAAAGCTTTGAGGGCCGCGAGAGATGCTGTGGTGGCCTCCGCGCTAGGCACGTTGAATCTCTTGAGCGAATCTTCCGATTCACCAAGCCGACGGCGCATGCGCTCCGTGGCCAAGTCGAGAGCGGGAAGAATTGAAGCTTGCGAGACAGCAGTAGCCTTTTGGGTGGTCAGCAATCGGCCGCTTGCGCACCGCCACGCAGTAAGGATGACTTGATAACCCTGTGCCAGAGCAAAAATGCGGCCCTTTAGAAGCAGCTGTCCATCAAGTACCTTGCAGGCGCCGAGTTCATCCTGGAGCGATGCTGATGCCGGGTTCTTGACCAAGGCGCGAAATCTCTGGTCTGGAATCAAGCTCAAGTAGGGTGATTCCTGCAGTTCTGATTGAAGGGCGAAGGAAAGGGTTTCGTCCAGATCAGGATTGCTCGTGCTGTTAGTGAAAACGCCTGCAACCACTCGATCGTGATCGTTCATGAGCGCGCGATGATTGTATTTATATATGGCAAAGCCCATGCCCAATGCGGCAACGATGGCCACGGCCATGACTCGAAAAACAATGCGCCTGGAAGTGCGGTCGGCGTGCGACGGGCGGATATGGTCCGTCGGCACGATTGGCGGGGAAGGCGGGGACAACAAAACGGGCCGGTCTGTGGCAGGAGCAAAAACCGGGGTTACCGATTCGATGAAGCGGTATCCCTTACCTGAAACGGTTCTGATGAAATGAGGTTGACTCGCATCGTCTCCAAGCACCTGGCGCAGCTTTCCAGCCATGACGTAGAGGCTCTGATCTACCTCGGTGAAAATTTCCTGGCCCCAGAGTCGTTCGGCGAGCTCTTCCTTGGTTACCAATTCGCCCGGTTTCTCCAGTAGGATAACGAGCATCTTGAAAGGCAAGTCCTGCACTCTGAGCCGTTTTCCTCTTTGCAGCAGAGTGCCCCGCTTGAGTGACACCTCGAAGCAGTCGAACCGGTACCCCTCACACCTGGGCGTCCGCGGTACTTGGGTCAGCATTCCGAAATTGTTTTCGCGACTTTGTACTTCCAGAGGCCTTTGCATCGAGCCGGCAAAGTTTCCCATCACTTCCTCGAGATCGTTTTCGTTGGCCACCGCAGGTTGGCAGACGCAACATCATAGGTGAAATCCCAGACCCAAGACTGGTCAAAAGTGATCAAGTCTTGTGGGCTTGTCTCAGGTGCAATTCTGGAGTTTGGGTTTGACCTTCGAAGGGACGCAAGAGTCGGTCCATCCAACTTGGGGTTGCTGTTTTGTCGTCCAAAATGTTTGAGACCAAATCATTGATTCCGCGTTAATTAGACGGTTAGATCAATTTAGATCAATTTAGTTGACAGACACGAGAAGGGCGTTCTTACTTGCGGAGGATTCCGGTCCTGAAACAAATGCAGGCGGGGGCCGCCACGAGTGAGGAGAACAAATGAGCAAATTGAGATCGTACACGAAGGCTTGCATTTGTTTTGTGCTTTGGGCAGCGATGGCGGTTTCCCTGTCGGCACAGACATTCGAAATGCTCCGCGGCTTTGATAGCACGAACGGCGCCTTTCCCTGGGCGCCGCTGGTCCAGGCCAGCGACGGGAATTTCTATGGGACAGCAACGAATGGCGGAAACCCAGCCTGCGTCTGGTCAGGCGGATACTACTCGGGCTGTGGCACGGTCTTCCAAATTACCCCAAGTGGCAAATTGACCACTATATTCTTCTTCGACGGGACAAATGGCTCTTTCCCCCTGGCGGGGTTGGTCCAAGCCGCCAATGGGAACTTTTACGGTACAACCAGCGACGGCGGGACGGGCAATTTCGAGGGTCTCTGCCCCAATAACTGCGGCACAATCTTTACAATAACCCCAAGTGGTACGCTAACGACGCTTTACAACTTTAGCTACACGGACGGCGCCTACCCTGCAGGGGCGGCCCTGATTCTGGGTAGCGATGGGAATTACTACGGAACAACCAGCGGCGGCGGTGCGGTGAACGCCGGTACCTTCTTCGTAATGACCCCAAGTGGCACGCTGACCACGTTGTACACCTTTACCGGTGGCGACGATGGCGCCGCTCCTTACGGGGGTCTGATCCAGACTCTGGATGGGAATTTCTACGGGACTACGTGGACGGGCGGGGCCAACCAGTTTGGCACGGTCTTCACATTCACCCCAAATGGCACACTAACGACGCTCCACACTTTTGACAACACGGACGGCTCCTATCCGTATGCTGGGCTGGTTCAGCTCGATGGCGGGGACTTCTACGGTGTAACGGAGGAGGGTGGAACATACAACTATGGTACCGTCTTCAAAATCAACCTCAGCGGCAAGCTGACCACGTTGTACTCCTTCAGTGGCGGCTTGGACGGAGACACTCCGGTATCAACGCTGATCCGGGCCACGGATGGGAATTTGTACGGAACAGCGTCCTATGACGGGTTGTATCCCAACTTTGGCACGGTCTTCGAAATCACCCCAAGCGGCGAGCTGACGACGCTCTTCAACCTTGACAGCACGGACGGCTCCTATCCATACGCGGCGCTAGTTCAGGCCACGAATGGGGGGTTCTACGGGGCAACCTTCGGCGGCGGCTCTGGCGCCCGCAAAGGCAACTGCAAGTATTTTGGCTGCGGCGAGGTCTTCAGCCTGTCCGTGGGTCTGGGCCCGTTCGTGGAAACGGTGCCTACCTCTGGCAACGTGGGAGCGGCCGTTAGAATCCTGGGAACGGATTTGAAAGGCGCGACCAGTGTGACCTTTAACGGCACGGCGGCGACTTTTGCGGTCCTATCGAAATCGGAAATCGAGACCAGTGTACCGCCAGGGGCAACTGCGGGCCCGGTCAGGGTGACGACAACGGTGAAAGGAACCAAGAATACGCTCAAGAGCAACACGACGTTCCAAGTGACGGAGTAATGCTCGCGGCATCGGGAATTAAAGAGGAAAACCGTCCTCGAAGGATGCATCCCAAAGGAGAAATCGTGATTCGAAAATTAAGCATGTCCTTGTTCACGCTTTTCACGCTCGTCGCCGTGATCGCGTCCGTGAGTATTACTTCCCGAGCCCAGTCCGAGACGCTGTTGACGCGCCATGTGCGTGAAGCGGTTGTCGATGGGGAAGCAAAATTAGTCGGGCGTCTTCCCGCAACCCAAACCATGCACTTCGACATCATTCTGGCGCTACGCCATCGGCCGGAGTTGGAAAACTTCTTACGAGAGGTCTACGATCCTTCCAGTTCCTCCTACCGGCAATTTGTCACGGTGCCGGAGTTTACCGCCAGGTTTGGTCCCAGCCAGGCGGCTTATCGGGGGCTGATGGCTTTTGCGAAAGCGAGCGGCTTTACGGTAGTGGGCGGCTCCCGCAATCGCATGGACGTGATTCTCACGGGACCGGTGGCAAGCGTCGAGAAGGCGTTCCATGTGACCATGGGTGTTTACCAGCACCCCACCGAGAACCGCACATTCTACGCTCCAGACCGCGAACCCACTGTGGACCTGCCGTTCCAACTCTGGCACATCTCCGGTCTGGACAACTATTCGATCCCGCGTCCAAACCTTGTCCACAAAAGTGCGAAGGTGAAGTCCAACGCCACGACTGGCTCCGGCCCCGACCAATCCTTTCTCGGCAGCGACATGAGGGCAGCCTACTACGGAACAGGCGCTCTCACCGGCGCGGGCCAGTCGCTCGGATTGCTGGAGTATTACGGCACCGATTTGGCCGACCTGGAAACTTACTACACGAACGTTGGCCAAACGGAAACTGTCCCGATCACTCTCTTGTCTGCGGACGGGACCCCCGTGACCTGCTACGCTTCGCAAGGCTGTGACGATACGGAACAGACCCTGGACATGACGCAGGCGCTCGGCATGGCTCCTGGCTTGTCGAGCCTCGTGATGTACATCGGGTCTTCTGATTCCGCAATCTTTAACGCCATGGCCACGGCCAATCCGCTGAACGCACAATTGAGCTGCTCGTGGTACTGGAGCCCGGCTGACCCCAAGACACTCGATCCGATCTTCATGGAGTTCGCGGCGCAGGGTCAGAATTTGTTTGACGCCGCCGGCGACCACCACAGTTGGCAAGTCGGTGGTTCAATCTGGCCTTCGGATAATGCGTATCTGGTGACGGTCGGCGGCACGGACTTAGAAACGCAGAGTGCGGGCGGCCCCTGGGCTTCGGAGACCGCGTGGTTTTACGGGGGCGGCGGCTTTTCGCCGAACAACATTCCAATCCCTTCCTGGCAACTGGTCACCGCCGATCAATGCATCGATGTTGCATGTTCCACGACTTTGCGCAACGGCCCAGACGTTTCGGCAAACGCGGATTTCACCTTTTATGTCTGCGCCGACCAGGACGGTTGCAATGCCAACTATTATGGCGGAACCAGTTTCGCGGCGCCCATGTGGGCCGGCTACCTGGCTCTCGCCAATCAACAGTTGCAAGCCAACGGCAGTACGACGACGCTCGGCTTCATCAACCCGATCCTTTATACGATTGGATTGGGCTCGAACTATGACACCGATTTCCACGACATCACCGTAGGCACGAATGGCTATTCGGCGACAGAGGGCTACGATTTGGCGACCGGATGGGGCAGCCCGAACGGGAGCAGCCTGATCACCGCGCTTCTCGGGACGGTGGCAGGCAGCGGGCCAGCCGCGGGCTACTCCCCGGTGTTGTTGAACTTTGGCACGAAGAGCGTGGGCAAAACCAGCGCGTCGAAGAAGATCATTCTTACCAACGTCGGCAACTCTACGCTGAACCTCAGCTCCATCACCGCCAGCGGCGACTTCGCGCTAAAGGCGTTCACCGCGACCAAGAAGTTAACGCCGTGCGTTAACGGTGGCACAGTGGCCGCTGGCGCCACATGCGAGATTGAGGTCACCTTCACTCCGACCCAACCGGGAACGCGCACTGGTGACGTTACGTTTACCGACAACGCTAGCCCCAGTACGCAGCAGGTGGCGTTGACTGGGTTCGGCAGATACTAACCAGTAAACTTCGCCAGTGGGCGGGACTAGGTCCCGCCCTTTTCCGGCTTCGAAAACACGCCCCTTTGTCCTGAAGCTGAAGAAAAATTTTCGAGCAGAGAATTCACGGGTAAGCGCTGCGGCTCATGCTTCTGACACTTCGCGAGCATTCTCGTATTTTGGAGCTACGTAGTTGTTGGCGTATAGTCGCCGTTCCACTTAATTGACCCGAAGTAGGCAATACTCACTGAGCGTGCTAAAACCTGGTTTTCAACATTTCAACAACTATGAAGAAGTCGGCTTCGAGGAGATCTGCCCCGAAGTTCCCGCTCCATTGACACTGATCTCCTCGAAGCCCGTTTCTGGATAACTTGGGGGTGGCCGACAATCCAGGAAAAGTACCACTCTGGTGGTTCGGTGCCCCACGGGAGACGCTGAATGAACTGAACCTTGGAATGACGGCTGCACCGTCTCCCGAATTTTCGATCCGTCACATGCGTTTTTTGCCACAACCACAAACTCCGAATTTGATATGGTTTCCCGATGACGACAGCACCCATTTGTCTCGCCGGGCAAGGCCTGTTCGACGGCTATACGGCAGGCCCGTTTTACGACGAGATGTTTGCCTCCCAAGGCCGCGCCCGCTCTCACTATGAGCGCGTCTTTGGAAGGTTCAGCAGCATGGCGCCAGGCCAGTTCGGAGAGCGCCGCAAATTGGCCGATCTCTCGTTTCTTCTTCAGGGCATTACCTTCACGGTCTATAACGACGGCCGTGGGACGGAGCGCCTTTTCCCTTTTGACCTGGTTCCCCGCATTCTTCCGCAGTCGGAGTGGACTCACATTGAGCGCGGCCTAACCCAGCGGGTTATCGCGTTAAACCTTTTTCTGCAGGACCTGTACGGCAAGCAACTCATTCTCAAAGATCGCAAGATTCCGGCCTCGCTCGTCTACTCCTGCCGGCATTTCCGGCGCGAGATGATTGGCCTCGAAGTCCCGCACGGCATCTACACCCATATTTGTGGCATCGATCTGGTTCGCGATTCCAAGACTGGCGAGTTCTTCGTTCTGGAAGACAATGTCCGGACTCCCAGCGGCATCTCGTATGTTCTCGAGAATCGCCTGGTCATGACACGCACTTTCCCCGAGGCTTTTCAGGAGCACGAGGTGCTCCCTGTGAACAACTATCCTTCGGAACTTTCGCGCATCTTGCGCACGTTGTCTCCGCGCGGAGAAGCCGAAGCGCAGATCGTGCTGCTCACTCCCGGCATTCACAACAGCGCGTATTTCGAGCACAGCTTTCTGGCGCAGCAGATGGGCATCGAACTGGTCGAAGGACGCGACCTGATCGTCGATGGCATCGTGGTTTACATGAAGACCATCTACGGCCTCAAGCGCGTCGACGTCATCTACCGCCGCGTCGATGACGACTTCCTTGACTCGCTTACCTTCCGTTCCGACTCCGCACTGGGCGTGCCCGGACTCATGGGCGCCTACCGCGCCGGCAACGTCGCGCTGGCTAACACTCCGGGAACCGGCGTCGCCGACGACAAAGCCATCTATGCCTACGTTCCCACCCTGATTCGCTATTACCTGGATGAAGACCCGATTCTCCGCACCGTGGAAACCTACCTCTGCGATCGGCGCGAACACCTCTCGCATGTCCTCGCCCATCTCCCCGAGTTGGTGGTGAAGAGCGTTGGGGAATCTGGCGGCTACGGCATGCTGATGGGGCCCAGCGCAGAACGTCCTCAGATCGAGGCCTTTCGGGAACGAATCCTCGCCGAGCCGCGCAACTATATTGCGCAGCCTATTGTCCCGCTCTCGCGAGTGCCGTCTTACGATGCCGCCAGCGAACGCATGGCTGGGCGCCACGTCGATCTTCGTCCCTACTGCCTTTTCGACGGCCAGAAAGTCACCATCGTTCCTGGCGGCCTGACGCGGGTTGCACTGCAGGAGGGCTCTCTCGTCGTCAATTCTTCGCAAGGCGGCGGAAGCAAGGATACCTGGGTATTGCGGGGAGAGTGCTGAGATGCTTTCCCGCATTGCGGATTCTCTTTTCTGGCTGGCCCGCTACATCGAACGCGCCGAGGACACGGCGCGCATCCTTGATGTCACCTTCCATACCCTGCTCGAACAAGCCCAGCAGCCCTACGGTCTCCGCTGGGATCCCATTCTTTCCATGGCCGGAGAAGTGGCGTTGTTCCGCCAACTCTACGGGGAGCCTGATGCGCACAACGTTTTCGAATTTCTCGCCTTCAGCCCAAACAATCCCAGTTCGATCATGCAGTGTGTCACCAAGGCTCGCGAGAACGCCCGCACCATTCGCGACCGCATTTCGCGAGAGATGTGGGAAGACCTCAACGGTCTCTACTTCACGCTCAGCAACTTCGATCCGCAGGAAGAAACCGCTGCCGGTCCTCATCGCTTCTGCGGCCGCGTAATTTTCGGAAGTCATCGCTTCCACGGCGTCACCGACGCCACTCTCCCGCACGACGAGGGCTGGGAGTTTCTGCGCATCGGCTCCGCGCTGGAGCGCGCCGAAATGACGGCCCGGCTCGTGGATATGCAATACCGCAGTTTGCTTGAGCCCGCTTCCAGCGTCGGCCCTCCCGACAACCACCAGTGGATGGCTGTTCTGAAATCTGTAGGCGCCTACGAGGCTTATCATCGCCAGTATCATTCGCCGATCGAGCCCGACCGCGTCGCCGAAATGCTCATCCTCAACGCTCAGCACCCGCGTTCCATCCGTTTTTCTATGACCGAGACGCAAGCCGCCCTGCGCGCGATCAGCAATACCGGACCCGGTTCCTATGCCAATGAAGCCGAGCGCCTCACCGGCAAGGTTCTCGAACGTCTTCGCTACGATCGCATCGACGACATTCTCCGCGGCGGCCTGCATGGCTATCTCAGCGATCTGATCCATCACTTCAACGGTATTGGCGAGGCTATCGCCCGCACTTACTTCTACTACGAGGTGGTGGCATGAACCGCTTCCACCTTATGCACTCCACCGAATTCATCTACGACGGGCCCGTCTATGAGAGCTATAACGAGGTCCGTCTCCGCCCCATGCACGATGATCAGCAAAGCTGTGTTTCGTTTCGCCTTGTCACCCATCCTGGGTCCCGCGGTTCCTCTTATAAAGATGGCTTCGGAAACTGGGTCCACCTCTTCAACCACCTGCCCCGCCATCGCCGCCTCAAGATCGAAGCGGAGTCGGTGGTGCTGGTCCATGACGCTCCCACGCCCGAGCCATGGGGCATGTCGCTCGAAGAACTCGATAAATTGCGCTCCAACCTCTTCGAAGAGCATTTCGATTGGGTCGCTCCCAGCGCTTACGTTCCGTACCTTCCGCAACTCGCCGAAATCTCTGCCGCCGCCGAATATGCCTGCAACGGCACCGTCGACGGCTTCGTGCAGACCACCTCCGATTTTGTCCATAAGAACTTTACCTACATGAAGGGCGCGACCCACGTGCACTCCTCGGTCGCAGACTCGCTCACCTTGCGCGCCGGTGTCTGCCAGGATTTTGCCCACCTCCTTATCGGCGCGGTGCGCATGAGGGGACTGCCCGCTCGCTATGTCTCTGGCTATCTGGTGAGCGGCAGCGCTGGCAGCGGCGCCAAGCAGGAAGAAGTCATTGGCGGTCAGGCTTCGCATGCCTGGGTAGAGGTTTTCCTGCCCGGAAGCGGTTGGGCTGGTTTCGATCCAACGTTGGGAAAGCCCATCGAACTTCGTCACATTCGCGTTGCCTACGGACGCGACTATGGCGACGTGCCTCCCGTGCGCGGCGTCTACAAAGGTCGCGCCGGGCAAAGTCTTTCCGTCGACGTTCGTTTTCGCCCCGCTCTCGATGAAGCGGGCCTCGAACAAATCGCGGAACCCTGCTTCGACTCCGAAGAAGAGGAAGGCCCGACCCCGGAGCTTCCGCAGCAGCATAGCCAGCAGTAGCGCCGCCTCGTTTCACAGCGTGTTTGCGAGACTGCGTACTTCGTTTGACGATGAACATTAAACGTCGTGCACCGATCTTTCACGAAGCTATTGTGATGAAATTATTCCGGGCCAGAAGTCGGCTTGTGGGAAGTTTGCCGGGATCGGCGCGGACCACCCACGATGATCCTAAAAGGAGTGTTGCCCGCCGGTTTTGAAGATCACAGTGTGTTCCTACCCGTTCTGAAAGTTTTCCGTTCTATTCCATTCTTCAAGGGCTTACCAGGATTTGGTTCTGACGCGTTCTGATCCAATTTGCCCCGTTATGAGCATGGGACTATCACGTTTTTATCACCGCAGATCGCAACAGAGAGGGAACGCCGATTGTAAGGTCAGAGAACTTGCAGGCGGATTGAGCAAACTTAGTTGCTACGATCCGGAACATTCGAGTCTGCGTTCGCGCGTTTGGAAATCACGAACAAGCTTTATATAAGGCGATCCCGAGTTGCGTAACGGTCATTACTGAGAACAATACTGCTCCGTCGAGCCCGCCGCCAGGCATTGCACATCCTAACCGGGCAAGGTTTGCGAGTGAAATCGCCAAATCTGGAGGTAATTCAGGTGCGGCCTTTCCGGCAGGCACTAATTCCGGATGCAGCGCCTTCATCACTCCAACCGCACGCGGCGCACTCGGAGGCCGCATAGACCAACAAATCACTCGAGATCATGCAGCCGTGAATTCCGCCGCTCATCAGCAGTTTCTAAAGAGACGGCAACAGATCGATGACCGGCAGACTGAAATTCAGAATCAACTTTCAGAGATCAGGCGCCAAGAGATGGACACCGCAAGAAACCGAGAAGCCGAGGAGGTTGTCGGTTCATCACTGGCGAAACGACAGGTGTTGTCGGCAGGGGGTCAGCATACAAAGCCGCAGCAGACCGTCTGGCCGTCTTGAACGAGCGCGGAGAACTGGACGAAGAATACCGTCGCCTCGGCGATCACCGGCTTCGTGTCGAACAAGACTATAAGCGCGAACAGATTGCGGCAGTTTACGACTTCCCGAGTCGATACGAAGCGCTGGACGCCGCAACTCCGATCTTCAGCGCCATGTGGCGCGTTTCGTGGTTGTTTACGTTCATTTTCATCTTCGTTGACATGCTTCCTGTTTTAATGAAAGTGGTCAATCCTGCCACAGAACACGACCACATATTGGCAGCTGAGGTAAATGAGAAAATCGTACGTGTTTCGAAGATTGGTCAGTACAACGAACAGGTTGTCGATCAGGATTTCATGACAGATGCGGATCGCTTTCTCCAGCATATTGTGGTACTTAGAAAGAAACAGGTCGAAATTTGAGACCAGAATCTTGCAAATTCCCTGTATTTTTCCCTGTTAGCAGGGAATTCTCGCGGAGACGGGTTAGCGCAAGACTGCTCCCTCTACCAAACCTTCCGCTTAGCACGACGCTCAGCATATCGATGGGCTTTGCGGAACTCCGCGTGGACAGCCGGCGCCCAAGTCATCCGAATTAAACTCGTTACCTCTATTTTTTCTGCCGCAGTCGGTTCAAAATAAATCTTGGGAAGTGAACCGTACTCATCCTCGTCCTAAGGAGCGTTCTCATGCCCGCCAAGCGCATTGGCATTCTCACCGGAGGCGGTGACGTCCCAGGGCTGAATTCGGTCATCAAGTCGGTCGTCTACCGGGGAGCCGAAATCGGATGCGAGGTGATTGGCATCCGCCGCGGCTGGGAAGGATTGACGCACGTCGATCTGAAAGATCCGGCCAGCCGGTCGCACTATATTCAGCCGCTCAACCGCGAAAATACCCGCACCATCGACCGCACCGGCGGCACCTATCTCCACAGCTCGCGCACCAATCCCACCAAAATGCAAAAGCTGCCGCCGGCGCTCGCGGGGCAGCAGTTTACCAGTAGGCAATCCACCAAGCATGGCGTAACCACCACGGTGTTCGACGTGACGCCGGCGGTGCTAAAGAATATCGAGACGCTGGGCCTCGAGTACGTGGTGGCGATCGGCGGCGACGACACCCTTAGCTACGCCGCCGAACTCGACCGGCAAGGCGTGAAAGTGATCGCGGTGCCGAAGACCATGGATAACGACGTTCGCAATACCGAATATTGCATTGGGTTTTCGACCGCTATCACACGCGCCATGGACGCCATCGAGCGGCAGCGCACCACGGTCGGCTCGCACGAGCGTATCGGTATTTTCCGGGTGTTCGGCCGCGATGCCGGCTACACCGCTCTCTACACGGCGTATGTGACCTCGGTGCGCTGCTGCATCCCCGAGTTCAAGGTGAATTTGCAGCACCTCATCGAAATCCTGGTGAAGGACAAGCGCAACAATCCCAGCAATTATTCGCTAGTGATTCTTTCCGAGGGCGCGGAGTGGGAAGGCTACACGGTGAAAGAATATGGCCCCGCCGATGCCTTCGGCCACCGCAAAAAAATGAGCGTAGGGGAAGATCTGAGCGATGAGATCAAGGCCGCCACCGGCGATGAAACCATTGTCAGCGACCTGACCTACGATTTGCGCTCCGGCAGCCCCGATTTTGTCGACCGCATGGTGGCCATCACCTACGCCGGCATGGCGATGGATGCCGTGCAAGCAGGAAAAACCGGCTTGATGGCGGCGATCAGCGGCGGCTGCTTCGCCATGGTGCCGATCCCCGACCCAAAACTGGGCCCGCGCAAAGTCGAGGTCGCCACCATGTACAACACCGAGCGCTACCGGCCCACCTATGATTGCAAGATGGGCCTGCCGATCTTCCTGACGCGAGCTTAGTTAGAAGGGTTGATAGGAGAGATTAGCATGACATCTGTTCGAGCTGCGTCGATGAGTTTCTTTTGTGGAGCAATGAGCTTCTGGCTGCCGGATGTTGCTCTTTTTCTTGCTTTTGACCGATCGGCCTCCCCTTGGGTTTGGATGACTATCGCATGTCCCGCCATGGCGCTACTCTTTTACCTCTGGATCCTTCCGAGGCGCGAGGGTACAGTTGGACCGTCATCAGCGTTGTATCAGCTGCTGGGAATCTGGATGCTTGGGCATTGCTTCATGACTGTAGCGTCCTTCCTTGCGCCTGGCTCTCGGGCGGCATTGACTTTCCCAGAACTCATATTTCTGGTGCTTTCAACTTTGCTTCCAATCTGGACCCTTCCATTATCCGCCATGCACGGCAGTGGCTTTGGCTTGGTATTGATCACCATCGCCTTACTTATTTTTCATATCTGGAAAGAATCTCACCGCTGGCTAATTCCTCCTCCACTGGCGTTTTGGCGCAAGGGACGTTCCATTTCGAACTAAGTCCGGCGTCCAGCGGCGCAAACGCGGCGACACCTCCTTATTCCCGTCCTCCGGCGCCAGCCTTTGAAAAAGTGCTTTTTCTTCTATTCGACTGTGATTTTCCAGGACCCTGGTGCGAATAACATGTTGAGCGGTAAAAAAACATGGCAATAGCAGCCGAGGGATACGAGCAAAGCCGATGACGACGCCAGCATTGCAGGAAAAGTTTCAGACCTTGGTAGACGAGCACAAGAAGATCCTCTACAAAGTCTGCTACTCGTACTGCCGAAACCGGGACGATCGCGAGGATCTGGCGCAGGAAATCATCGTCCAACTCTGGCGGTCGTTTGCATCATTCGATGGGCGCTGCCGGTTCTCTACCTGGATGTATCGGATCGCCCTGAACGTAGCCATTTCTTTTTACCGCCGGGAAAGCACGAGAACCCGCCATGTGCTGTCGGACGACGAGAAGGTTCTGAATGCCATCGACGAGACCGAGAACCGGAGCGCGGAAGTGCAGGCCCTTTATGAATTCATTGACGGACTGGAGCCACTGAATAAAGCGCTCATCCTGCTTTATCTGGATGGCAATAGTTACTCGGAGATCGCGGATGTAGTCGGTATCACGGAAACCAACGTAGCCACCAAGATCAGCCGATTGAAGCAAACAATGCGGGAAGAATTTCGCGGAGTAGCACGAGCCTAACAAAAAGGAAGGAGTAAGCCATGTTGGATCTGGATCAGATGAAGCAACAGTGGGCAGAACACGATCGAAAGCTCGAGGAGATGATCCGTTTGAACCGGCAGCTCCTGAGCATGGCCAACTTGAACGGAGCACGGTCAGCGCTGCAGCGGATGGCGGCATTCTTGGGCGTGGGCGCGATCGTCTGGTTTGCGATCGTAGCGGCGCTGGGGAGCTTCATCTACGCGAACATCGGGATTCCCAGGTTTGCCTTGCCCGCCGGCCTGCTCGACGTGTTTGCAATCGCAATGCTCAGCGCAAACATACGATTGATGGCCACGGCGCGGCAGATCGACTACGCTCGGCCCGTCACTTCAATCCAAAAGCAACTGGCAAACCTGCGTCGATTGCGCATCCGAATCACCCAGTGGGCGCTGATTGCCGGAACGGTGGTTTGGGCGCCGGCGGCCATTGTCGCGTGCCGAGCGCTTCTCGGAATCGAAACCTATAGCGTGGCTTGGTTGGTGGCGAATGTGCTGTTCGGCCTCTCGTTGATTCCGCTGTCGCTATGGGCGTCGAAGAAGTTCGGCGACCGGATGGGCCAGTCTCCTTTCATCCAGCAACTGATGAACGACATTGCCGGTCGCAACCTGACCAAGGCGCAGAATTTTCTTTCCGAACTTTCCGAATTCGAAAGTGAGACAACCTAGCTGGATCGGTGCCGGCTGGGTGGAATAGCTACCACCCAGCCGAAATCCCACGCCGATAGCAAAATAGAGCAGAATAGTGCGATGGCCAGCGTAAGAATGGACAAATGGCTCTGGGCCGCAAGATTCTTCAAAACGCGATCCTTGGCAGCACGTACCTGTGAACTCGGCAGAATTCAATCCAACGGACAGCCCGCCAAGTCTGCTCGCGACGTCCGCATTGGAGACATGCTGAGCGTCACCAACGAAGGCGGCGTCTTTCAAGTGGAAGTCCTGCTGCTAAGCGAAGTGCGCGGTCCGGCTTCGGTTGCGCAAACGCTCTACCGCGAAACCGAGGCGGCCCGCGAGTTGCGCCTGAAGGTCGCAGCCGAACGGAAAGCGATGAAGCAATTCGAAGAGCTGCCCGCCGGCCGACCCTCCAAACGCGATCGCCGGAAGATCATCCAGTTCCGCGGCAGAGCCTGACCGTACGAGAACAACACCTGCCTCGGCGAGATTGGCCCGGCGATTGACTTCACACCACCGCGTTGGCATAATCTGGTTGGGTGTTGGAGTTCACCTTTAACCGCCCGCATCTGGCAGATGACTCCTACGAAGAAGACGAAATTCTCTTGGTAGGGGTGTGGTTTTGTTTTCCTTTCCGCTGCCAATTCCAGGAGATTCGTGAATAGATGAAAGCGAAGCCGGGCGTGTCTCGGCCCTGCTGGAGCTTTATGCCCGAAGAGTCTCTCAACTCGAACCACGCTCGCCGCCTGTCGGTCACCTGTCGGCACATTGACAAACTGCTCGCCGATATGGAAAATGCGCTCGCTGTCGCCAATTCCAAACAGGTTTTCCCGGATTACCTGTTGGATGTCACGCCAGCGCAAGGCCGGGTAATCGAAGACTACATCGCCCGCATCCGGGTTCAGTTGGCCCGTGTTCTGGATGGTCTGGGCATTGAGCGTCCCGCGCCCTCCATTCCCGTCAGCCGGTCGCTGCACATCGCTCTGACATTTATTAACATTGCCGCTGTGGAATTGCAGCCCAGGTACATGCGCGGATATGGCGACATTTCCCCAACGGCGGCGGCCGACCTGAAAAGAATTGCCGCGGACCTGGTGGCCCTGACGGCAGAGTTTGATCACTACGTAACCAGCGAAATTCATGAGCTAACCCAGTCTCCGGACGAAGAACTCGCGAAACTACAAAAGGACGATACGACTTGCTCAAATACGTAATGGTTGGCATCGGAGGCTGTCTCGGCTCGATTCTGCGCTTCTGGCTAGGCAGTTACATCGGCAGTAAGATGGGAACCCGTTTCCCTTACGGAACGTTCGTGATTAACATCACGGGATCGTTTCTGATTGGCTTGGTGTTTGCCGTGCTCACGGCGAGGACTTTCTGGAGTCCCAACTGGCGATACCTGATCCCCATCGGCTTCATCGGAGGCTACACCACATTTTCCAGCTTCGAGTATGAAACTCTGCGGTCGATTCAGGACGGCCAGATCGGACTCGGACTTCTTTACGTCGCCCTGAGCGTGGTGGTCGGTTTCGTTGCCGTATGGGGAGGCGTAATCGCGGGGAGGGCAATCTCATGAACTCTGCGAATTCCGCCCACAGGAGACCAGCTCTAGTTTCAGGAGGACAATGT
>JBEKED010000046.1:0-31967 GCA_050014035.1 Terriglobales bacterium | reverse complement strand
TGGTTACCTTTAGCGCAAGGTGATCCTTTGAGCTGCGGCGCGGGCCGAGCTGCTCCACCCCGTCAAGCCAACACCAGGCTTGTCGGGGACCCCGGTGCGCTCGGCTGGACGGACGAATGCGTCCGTCCCTACGCGAACACGTTCGTAATCTTTTTTGTGACATTCGAATTCCCATTCCTGGGCGGCTGGAGGCTGGTATTACGTTCGAGAGGCTGACGTGGGTCGAAAGACTGCTAGAGTAAGAATTGCACTCCGACGAGCCGGAGATGCAAATTTAAACTCTTGAGGAGAGCAGGCTCGCTATGCGCATCGCGGTGGTCGGTTCGGGATACGTTGGGTTGGTGACGGGAGCGTGTTTTGCGGATTTAGGGCATGACGTCGTGGTGGTCGATAACGACGAGAAAAGACTGGCGGGGTTGCGCGCGGGCGAGGTGCCGATTCATGAGAAGTTTTTGCCCGAGTTGCTGACGCGGCATCGGGGCGGGCAGATCACGTTTTCCGGCGACTTGCTGGCGGCGACGCGGGAGAGCGCGGCGGTGTTTATTGCAGTCGGGACTCCGCCAACCGAAAGCGGCGACGCGGATATGTCGTATGTGGAATCGGTGGCGCGGGAAATCGCGGGCGGCATCGACGGATACAAAGTGGTAGTGGAGAAGAGCACGGTTCCGGTGTACACGAGCCAGTGGGTGCGCACCATCATTATGAGAAATGGGGCCGATCCCGCGCACTTTGATGTGGCATCGAACCCGGAATTTCTGCGGGAAGGGACGGCGGTCACGGATTTTCTTTATCCCGACCGGATCGTGGTGGGAGTGGAAAGCGTGCGGGCGGCGGAAGTGATGCGGCAACTCTACGGGCCGCTGACCAGCGGATGGTATTACGGACGTGGAGATGCGATTCCGCGTCCGCAAACGGCGACCCACCAAGAGCCGCCCCGGTTGATCATTACCAGTGCGCAGAGCGCGGAATTGATCAAGCACGCTTCCAACGCATTTCTGGCGATGAAGATATCCTTTATTAATGCGGTCGCGTCGATCTGCGAATCGGTGGGGGCGAATGTGCAGCAGGTATGCGATGGGATCGGGACGGATTCGCGGATCGGGCCGCGATTCTTGAATCCGGGAATCGGGTATGGCGGGTCGTGCTTTCCCAAGGACTTGCTGGCGTTTCGGGCAGTGGCTAAGGAAAACGGATATGACTTCCGGCTGCTGGAGGAAGTGATTCGTATTAATGAGGATCAGCGGCACCGGTTTTTGCGCAAGGTGCGCGGGGTGCTGTGGACGCTGCGGGGGAAGCGGCTGGGTGTGCTCGGGCTGGCGTTCAAGGGGGGGACCGACGATATCCGGGAGTCTCCGGCGCTGCTGCTGGTGCAGGAACTGCTGCGCGAGGGTTGCCGCATTTGCGCTTACGATCCGGCGGCGATGGAGCGGGCGAAAGAGGTGCTGACCTCGGGCGTGGAGTTCGCCGCCGACGCCTATGAAGCGGCTACGGGGGCGGATGCGCTGCTGATTCTGACGGAATGGGAGGAGTTTGCGGCGCTTGATCTGGAGCGACTGCGCGGACTGGTGAAGTATCCGATTGTGCTGGACGGGCGAAATCTCTATGATCCGGCAGTGATGGTGGAGCGGGGATTCTCTTATTACAGCGTGGGGCGACCGCCGGCGTTGACCGAGGAATTGACGGCGTCGGCTCCTGCGAGAAAAAAGGAGTTGGCCTGAAATTGAGCCTATGCAACCGATGAAGATGGGACGCGCGCTGGTGACGGGAGGAGCGGGGTTTCTGGGATCGCATTTATGCGACGGGTTGCTGGGCGAGGGCTATTCCGTGGTTGCGGCTGATAATCTGCTGACTGGGTCGTTGGCGAATCTCGAGCATCTGCGCAACGATTCACGATTTGAATTTGTGGAGACCGATGTTTGCCGGGCGGGCGAGTGGGGCGAATTGGAATATGTGTTTCACTTCGCGAGCCCGGCGAGTCCGGTGGATTATGCGAAACACGGGATTGAAACTCTGCGGGTGGGATCGTATGGGACGTTTGAGGCGCTGGAGGCAGCGCGGCGAAGCGGCGCGAAATTCATGATGGCATCGACTTCGGAGTGCTATGGCGACCCGATGGTGCATCCGCAGACGGAGACTTATTGGGGGAATGTGAATCCGATTGGACCGCGGTCGGTGTACGACGAGGCGAAGCGGTTTTCGGAGGCGGTGACCATGGCGTATCGCCGCTATCATCAGGTGGACACGCGGATTCTGCGCATTTTTAATACTTATGGGCCACGGATGCAGATTAATGATGGGCGGGTGATTCCGAATTTCATGTGGCAGGCGCTGCGCGGAGAGGATCTCACGGTGTACGGGGATGGCGGGCAGACGCGCAGTTTCTGCTATGTGAGCGACGAAGTGGATGGGATCTTGCGGCTGGCGAAATCGGCGGAACATTTGCCGGTGAATATTGGGAATCCGACGGAGTTCACGATTCTGGAGTGCGCGCGGCAAGTGATTGCGATCACGGGGTCGGCGAGTCAGATCAAGTTCGAGGCGCTGCCGCAGGACGATCCGAAACAGCGTTGTCCCGATATTTCGAAAGCGAAACGGCTGCTCGGATGGGAACCAAAAGTGTCGTTGCAGAGTGGGCTGAAGCTTTCACTGGAATATTTTCGCAAGGCCGTTCTGGGCGAACGGGCGCCAGCGGTTTAGGCGGGATTTTCCGGCGTCTTCTCGTTCTTTCCCGTCATCCTTTCTCGTCATCCCTTCTCGTCATCCCTTCTCGTCATCCCAAAACCGCGGGTAGTGGCTCATTTTGATCAAACCTCCACCACCAAGGTCACGGTCAAAACCTCCACCACTAAGGTCACGAAGGCACACGAAGGAAAAGCCACGCCAGAGCCTTCGTGCAGCTTCGTGCCCTTCGTGGTTCAGGCTTTTTCTGCGGGCGCATCGTCAAATTAAGCCACTACCGGATTTGGGGAGAAAGCTCTGGGGCAAGTTACGCCGACTCAAACTGGGGGTTGGACGTGCACGGTCAATTATCCGGGTGACAATATTCTCGGTTCCAGTTCGGCGGAGGGGCCAAGCTTCCACGTTTTTCAGGAGTGGGTTGGAGCGGGCAGGTTAGCGCAGACGTTGGTCGAGCGAAGGGCCGGGCGACAGGATGGCGAGGAGGCGGAGAATTTCTTCGCGCTCGGCGGAATCGCGAAAATTGAAGCGCACTCCCATGCCGAAACCGGGATGGGTGGTGAGAACCTGACCGCAAATGCGCAGCTTGGTGTCGGCGGTGCGGACCAGAATTTCAACGGCGGACTGGCCGGGGAGCGGAGACGGCATTTCCACGTAGCAACCATTTTCGCTGATATCGGACAGGGTGCAGCGGTTGGGAATGGTGGTACCGGCGCGGTAAACTTCGGCTCCCAGTTTGCAGGCCAGGCGGTGCTCGGTGCGGCGGTTGCCAGCGTTGGAAACGAGCTTGGAATTTTTCAGTTCCAGCTTAATCTCGGAAGTGTGGGAAGAAGTCGCGGCGTCAGGGCCGGACGGAAACGGGTCGGCCGGTAAAGGGTCGGCCGGGAGCGGCGCTGGCTTCGACTTGGCAGCGGGCGAAGCGCTTGCGGGACGGCGAGTCTGCTGCAACCAACCCTGCATGAGACGGCGTGAAGCTTGGGGCACATCTAAGAAACGAATTCCAGTGCGACCGCTGGCGTCCTGCCATGCCACCTCGCCCGACAAGCGCACCAGTTGAGGCTGTCCGGGAAGCGCAAACTCAAAATACACTTTGCATGCGGAAGGCAGGGTTTTGGCGGTGTGGATTAAAGTTCCGCCATCGCTGAGGTCGGCGAGGACGGCGTTGAGATCGGGCGCTCCGGGATAAGCGACGTTGACGGTAGAAACGACGGGAGTGCGGGGAGCGCGGCGGCGTTCGTGGCGCATGAGGCCGCGGGCAGCGCGCAGACTCATGCGGGTGCGCTCAGAAGTAAGCGGGCGATAAAGAACAAAGTTGGCGCCCAGACCGAAGACAGGGCGGGTGTTGAAGCCCTCGTCGACGACGGCCACGAGCATGGTGGCGCGGTTTTTGGCGGAAAGGCGCAGGCGCGAGAGAAACTCCTCGGAACTGGCGTCGGCGCGATAGTCGAGGACGATGGCGTCGAAGCGCCGGCTTTCGAGAAGTTCCAATCCGCGAGAGATGGAAGGGGAATGCTCGACGGTCATCCCCAATTCCGACAGGATGTGGGTGAGCAGAGTAGTGGAATCCTGATCGGCGCACACCAAGAGGGCAGTAACATCCATAGTGAACCCATCCTAAGAGAGGCTAGTGTCTCCGACAAGTTACCTGTGTCACGGCGGCGGAAAGATTTCGACGTGGGACACGAGCGACTTATGGCACGGCAGTAACTCAGCCTAATTACGTTACTAACGGACAATGTACGAAAGGCCGGTGTACCCCGGTACTTTGACGTACTCCGGGTAACTTCCTACCATCGGATTAGTAAAGACCGGCACCGGACGGCGTTCCTGCAGAAGCAAGCCGGAGATGCCGGGCTTACTTATTGTACTTAGGCAAAGTTGAGGGGCGATGGGGTTGAGAGGGAGCGGGGGCCGCGGGTAGGCAAATGCTTATGAAGAGCCGGAAAAGAAATGCGGGACAAGGGCGCAGGGCGGCCGGATTTTCACTGATCGAAATGATGATCACGATCGCCATCCTGATCATCGCGTCGACGGTGGCAATCGTGAGTCTGGTGCCGATGTTGAACACGCAGCATCTGACGAATGCCTACAACACGACGCTCGGAACGTTGCGCCAGGCGCGGGATTGCGCGGTGGCGCAGCGGACATCGTACCAGGTGACGTTCAGCAAGCCGGCGGGATATCCGTGGCAGATTGCAGTGAGTGCGACGCTGGCGTTTGCGGGAGATCCGTGCACCGCGACATATACGTTGCCGACGGATGTTCTGTTTCAGACGAACTCGGCAATTTCCTCGACGCCGGCACCGGACAGTGGGGCGGGTTCGAACTTTGGGTCGGGGGCGAATGCGATTGACTTTGGCTACACGCCGAACGGGGGCACGGGGGGACAATCGACGGTTTATTTTTGTCCGGACGGATCGGCGCAGACGACATCCACGTGCGCGGGATCGGGCAACTGGGACGATGGGGTGGTGTACATGGCAAGGACGGGAGATCTGCTGAGTTCGAGAGCGGTGGATGTGTGGGGCGCCACGGGGCGAGTTCGGGGATGGCGGCTCTACCCGAATTCAACGGGAGGATATCAATGGCTGCGTCAATAGCGAGACGGAGTGGGAATACGGGCCAGCGGAAGCGCGGGGAGAGCGGGTTTTCGCTGATTGAGGTTGTGATCTCGATGGCGATCCTGACGGTGGGTATGGTGAGTCTGCTGGGGGTGTTTGGACTGGCCATGGCATCGACGCAGACCTCGGAGCAAGACATGATCGCGAAACAACTGGCGAACGAGGCGTACGAGAGCGTGGTGACGGCGCGTAACACGTCGCAGATGAACTGGGACGAGATCAACAATGTGGGCACGGGCTCGCCGTTTTGCATAAGCAGCGCGCCGCCGTGCGGGATTTTCCTGACGGGCTTTCAGCCCATGTATAACGCGGGCGCGGACGGAATATTCGGGACGGCGGATGACGCGGCGTCAGGCGAGGAACAACTGCAGGACCCGGGACCGGATGGAGTTTTTCAGACGTCGGACGATACCTTTATTCCGTTGACGGGGTATCAGCGGAAGATTGTGATCGGGCCGCTGTACACGTCGGGGGGCACGCTGATCACTTCATTGAAAAGCGTAACGATAACCGTGGAATATACGACATCGCAAATGAAGGTACAGAAGAACTACACGGTGAATTCGTTCATTTCGCAGTTCCAATAAAGGGGAGATATGAGCGAACAGGCAAGCAAACGCGAGAAGGGATACAGCCTGCTGGAGATGACGGTCTCGCTGGCACTGGGAGCGATCGTGCTGGGGGCGGCGGTGCAGATCTACATACAGGGCGTGCAGGCGACGTGGGCGACGACGCAGCGCGCGGAATTGCAGGGGGATTTCCGGGCCGCGTCGAATATGTTGACGAAGGATCTGGGGCTGGCGGCGGCAGGATTAAGCCCAGGTACGGCGATCGCGTTGCCGTCGGCGACGAGTCCGGTGTATGGCTGCGCGCAGACGGGAGCCACTCCGGCACCGTGCTATCTCGGCAGCGCGAATACTGTGGGAGTGAATTTTCCGACGCAGGGTGGGGTGGCATATCTGTACGGGCTGCTGCCGGGATATGACGACGGACCGATACTGCTGGCGGCGCAGGGACCGACGGACGTAGTCACGACGGTGTACACGGACAACAATTTTTATCTGGACTGCTACACGGCGGAGATTACCGACGCGACGCACGTAACGTTCGTGCTGCCGGGAACGACGAGTGCGAATTGCACATCGCCGACGGGGAATGCCGGGGCGCAAGCGGTGAATGATTCCGTCGTTGGACTCACGGCCGGTGATCTGGTGCTATTCACGTTTGGCTCGCAGAACATCGTCGCCGAAGTGACTGCGATCAGCGGAAACGCGGCCACGTTCGCGACCAACGATGCGCTGAACCTGAACCAGGGGGCGGCGGTGGTCAATAGCCTGGCAAACAAATACGCGGCTCCGTCGAACAGCGTGACGGGATATGGAACGCGGCTGCTGCTGATCACTTATTACCTGGACAATACTCCGAACCCGTCGCGGCTGATGCAGCAGGTCAGTGGACATACGCCGGTGCCGGTGGCGGAGAACGTGGTTTACCTGAAGTTGACTTATGACCTGTTCAACGATTCCACGAATTCGCCGGCGGTGGCGTGCAGTAATCCGGGGGCGGTCAGCGATGGGTGTGGCGGGGCATCGACGGGACTGCTACCGAACCAGATCACCAAGATCAACATTCAGAATATGGCGATGGACAGCACGATCATGAGCTCGCAGTTCGGGCAACTGAATGGTTATCAGCGAATGGATTTGCAGACTTCGGTGTGCGCGCGAAATCTGACTTATGTGAATAACTATCCCAATTAGTGGGGAGTACGGACGGCGAGTAAGAGGGTGAGGAAATAAGAGATGGGGATGGAAACCATGGGGAGTAACGGTATGAAGAGAGCGCGAGTGCATAGTCAAGGATTCACGCTGATCGCATCGTTGTTGATGCTGTTGCTGCTGTCGGGGATCGCGATCGGGCTGCTGATGATGTCGAACACCGAAAACAAGGTGGGCGGGAGCGATCTGCAGAACAACCTGGCATTTCACGCGGCGGATGGCGGCATCGAAAAGATGGCGTCCGACCTGTCGGCGACGTTCCAGAACGCGCAAGCACCGACGGCGGCGCAAATCTGCGCTCTCGGAGGATCTTCGTATCAGCCCTCGATGGTGGGGGTGACGTGGACGCAGTATACGGTGACGCCGGCATCGGGGTGCTCGGGAACGTTGACCGCGGTCTGGGGCCAGATCACCGCCGGGCCCAACCAGGGATTGTGGGCGCAGATCATTCCCATCAACATGCTGACCACGGCGGCGTTGACTGGCGGGCAGGAAGTAAGTATGACGCGGGGCGCGCAGGTGGCGCTGATTCCGGTGTTCCAATTTGGCGTGTTCTCGGAAAGCGATCTCTCGTTCTTCAGCGGTCCCAATTTTGATGTGGTCGGCCCGGTGCACACCAACGGGGATTTGTACCCGTTCGTGGGGCCGGGGAGCACGCTGACTTTTCACAACAAAATAGAAGCGTACGGCAATGTGATTCGCACGCAGTTGGCAAACGGGTTTGGGGCATCGGCGAACTATAACGGCACGGTGGATGTTCCCACCACGGCCAACGGTTGCAGCACGTCGACGACGAATTGTGTGGCCATGACGGCGCCGAACAGCTCTTCTTACGGGGATGGCAGCGTAATCGGGCCGGGGAGCATGACGCCGCAGACGACCTCGACTTATAACACCACTTACTGGAATCCGTTTTCGAAGACCAGTACGAACTACATGATGATCAATGGCAACTATTACCAGAGTGTTTCACCCGAACCTGCCAACGTTCCGCAGGGGACGGGGGCGAAGCAACTGTCGATGCCATTTGTGAACGGCACCACGTTTCCGTATCAGATTATTCGGCGGCCCATGTCGGGCGATTCGCCGTCGTTGAGCCAGTCGCGGGAATATAACCTGGCGCAGATTCACGTGCTGTTGAGCGACGATCCGGGGGACTTACCGGGCGGAGCTACGGATGCGAACAATGTCCGCCTGGTCAACATACCGGAAAACACGGCGGCCACCTACAACAACTTGCCTTACGGAATTCCCACGTCGGTGCCGACTGGGCTGCCGAGTCCGGGGGCGGGAAACACCTATAACACGTACTTCGCGACGGCTTCGAATGCGATCCCATCGAGCACCTGCGTTGCGACTGCGGGTGTGGCTAATTGCCCGCCGGATTGGCCGTATCCCCCGGCGCCCTGGTCGGCCGCGATGCAGTCGGCGGTGGGAGCGGGATCGGATTCGGATTCGACGTATCCATTTTGCCAATTGCTCTGTCCCCTCGGCGCCCCCTTTATTTCGACCAGCGGTTCCACACTGCAGGGCGACGCCAATTTTCCTCAGGCTCCTACTCTCACCGCGACGGGCGCGAGTAAGGTGGTTCCGCCGGCGATGTTTCCCTGCCCGGCAGCAACGATGTCAGGCTATGCTCCAGCCCCGGCTGACTATAACTCGTCAATCTGTACGACGTGGGCGTCGGCGGCACCTTATTTCCCCAGCGTAAACGGCAGCACGAGCTATGCCGAGAGCAACGCGAACGCTCAATTGAGCTCGACCTGGAACCTGATCGATGGCTGGTTGCGGGTGGAATACCTGAACAATTCGGGTGTGTGGGTCCCTGTAACGAACGAATGGCTGCAACTGGGATTTGCGCGTGGTATGCAGCCGCCCACAGCCCCGGGGACGAACCCGATCAATCCGAATGCAATTCTGCTGCTGCAAAAGCCGGCGGATCGCGCCGTGAGCAACAGCAGTATTCCTTCGGAAGCAACGTTAACCCCAATCAACGGGAGTCCCAGTGGGGTTACTGGGACCGCTCCGGTATGTAACGCGCATAATGCGAGCAACCAATGCACCCAGTGGACGGTGGTGCCGCCGCAAGTTCTGGTGGATAACGGGGGGGGTAGCACGGTGTGGCCGTACGGGATTACCACCGCGGCGATGAATGGCGCACTCTCGTCCTCCACGCTGGCGCAACAGAGCCTGAGCCGATTCAACTGGTATCCGCTGAACTTCTACGATGACCGGGAAGGCGAGGTTCGCGACAACACCGTGGCCAACAACAGTTGCTCGACCAACGGCTTGATGAACGCGGTGGAAATCGATGTGGGCAACCTGAAGCAGTGGCTGCTGGGCAATATTGGAACCAGCGGCGGGAATGTGAATTCTACAACCCAGAATGGATATGTGCTGTATTTCTCGGATCGGCGGGGCATGCTGCCGAATCCGGTGTTGTACGGAACATCCTTTGTCAAGAGCGGGGACTCGGGCCTGGAGGACGACATCAACTCGGCTAGCGCCGCGGGCACGCCCGACGGAGCTCTGGAACCGATTCCAGCCGGCAGAATCATTTCTCCCGAAGACGACAATGAAGACGGGGTGCTGGACAATTTCGGAGCCGACAACATGGGACTGGGCTTCTACGGCACGGTCGGCAATGGCAACAAGAACCTCTGGTATCAGATCACCACCGGCGGCACGGTCATGTCGAATGGCTCGAACGGGGCTGCTCCCGATCCTTACGGGACTGCGGCGAACGCCCGGATTGCGAGTTGCATTAACGCGCGGAAGAACTGGGTGAGCGGGGCGCGCCACGTTTTGAGGCTGGTGGATGGCTCGCTCGGGAACGTACCACTGGTTTCGACGGGAACGCTATCCTCCCCGGGCGGGTTCACGGTGGCCTCGGAGAATCCGGTGTACGTGTGGGGCGATTACAATACCAATTCAACCGATACCACCTGGAACACTCCGGCGGTCGACGAGGCGGGACACGCGGCCGCATCGATCATCGCCGATGCTGTCAGCTTCGTTTCGAACAACTGGAACGATTTTGGCAGCGTGGGCATCGGCACCAGCAGCAACCAGGTGACCGATTTCAATAACCGGGTTGCCGCCACTTCCTACTACCGGGTGGCGGTAGCAGGCGGGAAAAACATCAATTTCCCGCAACCGACCGGCTGGGCTGCGGCCAACGATTACGGAACCGACGGAGGCGTGCACAACTTCCTGCGTTACCTGGAAAACTGGGGCGGACAAGGCTTCAATTACAAAGGTTCGCTGGTGAGCTTATATTACTCAACCTATGGGACCGGGATTTACAAGTGCTGTACCACGGTCTATAGCCCGCCCACGCGAAATGACGTTTTCGACTTGGACTTCGAAAACCCGGGGGGCCTGCCACCGGGAACGCCGATGTTCCGCGATGTAGAAACGTTGAGTTACCGGCAGCTGTTTACGACACGACAAGCCGGGCAGTAGAACGAGGGCTGGAGTTATCAGGGAACCCCGATCCGCGCGGATCGGGGTTTTTTTGGGGAGCGGTCGTTGGTCGTTGGTCGTTGGCAAAAGCAAAGAGCCGTCGTTCGTCGTTCGCCGTTCGCAAAGGCAAAACCCTTCTATATCTGAGGCTAAGCGACGAGTTTCGTGGTGCAAACAAAATGCATAGGTCGTTCCCCTTCGGCTCCGCTCAGGGTCAGGATGACAACTTAGCTTAAGGGACTGCACGCTAAAGCAACCGTTAAAGCGAACGACTAACGACTAGTCGGTTACATGCCGCGTCGTTCCCTCAGCGGCTGAAGCCGGCACAGAAAATGCGGCGTTTATCGCAGCGGTAAACCGCTGCGCCACCCAAAAGCAAGACCAAAAATGAGTTTTTCAGCAAACCGCTAGCGACCAACGACTACGCTTTCCCTAACGACTAGCGACCAACAACTTCGTTCTCCTAGCGACTAGCGACCAACAACTACGCTTTCCTAACGACTAGCGACTCCACTTTCAGCGCGGCTTGCGTTGCGGCGGCGGTGTTTCGCCGGGCTTTCTGGGGGGGTCGGGCGCGGCGCTGACGGCGAGATCGGAAGACCAGCAATCGGCAAAGATCTTCCAGGTGCCGGCCGGTTGGCGAACCAGCACGACCAGATACTTGCCGCGCTCTTCGCGGCGCTTTCCCATGGCAACCGGGACGAGCATTTTGCAACGGCCGAGATCGAGAGCGATTTCACCCATGATATCGAGGCGCAGGGATTCCATCTCCACGTCGCCCAAGCCAGCTTCAAGGAGGGAGATGAGGAATTCGCGGATGGCCGGCAGACTGCGAACCGGGGGAACGCTGGAGCGGATGAGAGTGGCGTCGGGGGCGTAAAGCTCGAGCAGATCGTCGATGTGGCGGGTGTTGCAAGCCTGAGCCCAGTCCTGCACCACCTGGCGAGCGCTGACTTCGGCGCGGCCGCCGGGGGCGGAGGCGGACGAACCGGGAGCGCGGCCACGCGGAGTGGACGAGTCGGACTCAGCAACAGGGGAGCTTGAAGCGGCACGACCGGGACTGGCCGGGTCGGGAACGAAGTGATGATAGTGGTGGTGATAGTGATGCTGGGCGGCGGTGGGCCGAGCGGGAGTTCCCGCATCGCCGGCGCCGGGATGGGTGGGAAGTCCGCAGGCGAGACAGAAGCGAGCGCCGGGCGGGAGCGCGCGTCCGCAGGCGGGACAGGCGTCAGCGGAGTGATCGGGTTCGGCGGCAGCGGCAAGGTCCTGGGCGGCGTTGCCTGACAAGCGATGGACGGCTTCGACGGCCGCAGCAATGGCTTCGGCGTTTGGCTTGGGCCAGTGAAAGCTGCCGGGGAGCCGCTGCAGAAAATCGTCAACGCCGCTGGCTTCGAGCGGACCCTCGGCGTCTTGGGGCGTCTCCTGTTGCCGATAATCTCTTTCGGGTTTTTGCGGACCGCTGGGATTGGGGATCTTGGTCACGGCAACCTCATGGTCATGGTTGCCATTGTAGGAGAAGTTGCGGGCTAAGGGATGGTGAATCTTACGCGGGCTTCGGAATCGGTCGGAACGCCGTTACAAAGGGCGGGCCGATAGCGCCAGGAGCGGATGGTGCGCAGCACGACTTTGTCTTCGTTGGGGCCGCCGCTGTCGAGGATGAAAGCGCTGTGCACATGTCCGTCGGTTCCGACAATGAAGCTCACACGGACGCGCAGATCGTCGTCTTCGGGCCGGAGCAAGGGATCTGGGGTAAGCAGGGCTTCCGGCTCACGGACGTTGCCGCATTTCGGCAGCGCGAGGGGCTCAGAAACGGGTGAGAATTCGGAGATATGCGCGGGGACCCGGCGCAGAGATTTTTCTAATTGCGTTAGCGGAGAGTAATGCGGAACGAGCGTCGCGGAAGGCACCGAGCACCAGGCCAAAACAGCGCCCAAGGCGGCCGCTGATATGGTGGTCGCGAGCGCCTTGCGGCTCTTAGTATTCGTCTTCCGGCTGGGCCAGACACACCGCATCGACGTTATGCGGGCAATTCTGGTTCCACGGGGCGCGGAAAACAACAGGTTTCATTTCAATGAGCTACGGGAGGTTGCCGGAGCAATCATTCAGACTGAATGCAATCGATTGCAATTGAGTCGAACGGAAGCGCACTTCTCGCGCTGGAGGCGGGATGGCCGGGCGAGAGACGCCCGGCGCTCCACTTTTTTCAGACTTCTAATTCAGGCCGTCCTGGGTGAATTTGTACGCGGTATCGTCCGACAAAGACATTAGGTAGATGCTGGACGCTTGGAAGGCGGTGCTGTAGTTATCGACGACAATGCCACTGGGCCCACCGACTACAGGCGCAACGGTGGCGGTGATGTTGCCAGCGTTGTTGCCCATTGCCACGACGCAGCCGTTGGGTGGCCCCAACACAAAGTTAGTGCAATCTCCGGTCAATCCGAAGAAGAAGAAGTCGGTGCCGGCAGATACGGTGCCGGTATCCGAAGGGTTACTGTAATCCGCAACAGTGAAGTTGGCGGTGAATCCCGTGTAGAGCGGACCGGAACCAAGCAAGCTGGTAATGGCCACGATCTGACCGTTCAAGAAACTTTCAGCGGTACCTTGGATATATACATTTTCGCCAACCGTGAGATTACTGGTGTTCGTGGTCACCGTCAGAACATTGCTGGCGACCGCGGTAGCGGTGATGGTATCGAGGGGAGCTACCGTGCCGGTATCTGAATTGTTCGTGTAATCCGCGCCGGTGAAATTCGCGGTGAATCCTCCGTAGGGGGGAGTGCCTACCAGACTGGTGACAATCACACTCTGACCATTCAGGAAACTTTCGGCGGTGCCTTGGATGTAAACCTGTTCGCCAACCGTGAAACTGTTGATGGTGGAGACGGTCAAAACGTTACCCGCGATCGATGTAGCCGTGATGTTGTCGGCTGGACCGTCGTTGGGATTGTAGAATTCCGTCCATCCCGTGCAACGGTCGTTTGTGCCGGTAGAAAGTTGCTGCGAGGACAAGGGGAGCGGGTTCATGAGCGCGCCGGCGAATCCGAAGGTGTACTGCCAGGGGGTGGTGTCGGCGGCGCCGGTTCCGCAAAGACTGACTATTCCATTGGAGGGATTGCTGAAGTACGCGTTGCTGAACGCAGGCTGGAAGAGGTGCATCTTGGTTCCGCCGGAGGCACCCGCGCCGATTTCTCCTGTCGATAATATCTCTAAGGAAGAGGTTTCGACTTGGTCAAGGACGGCGGTAGTGCCGTCATCGGCGGCGGCGACAAAGGTGGTGCCGTTGGTGATGTCGACAATCGGCGGGGCCACGAGTTGGGGACTCGTGCCGTTTCCAATCGGGAGCGTGGCGAACGCTTGTGGATTGTCGGTGGGGATCTGGTAGAGGTTGCCGTTCGCGCTCCCGATCATCAGCAGGCCCTGATTCGAGTCGAGAACGGGAGGAGTCAAACCGTAGTTTTCGCTGACCTGAACGGGCCAGGGAGATCCGGTAAGCAAGGGTGTTCCGTTAAAAACGGGAGTAATTTGGTAAACAGTGCCGGTAAGGTCGCCGACATAGGCTGTATCTCCGCTGAAATCGATCCAGGGCGAGGAGGTGGTGCTGGGGTCGGTGGAGAATACGAGTGAAGACATCTGCGAGGAGGTGGGAGTAAAGGCGGCGCCAATCGCGCCCTGGCCCGCGGTCCAGGTGAGGACGTGGAAAACGCCGGCGCCACCCTTTCCGGCTTCGGTTTCAACGAAGGCGATCTGGGTTCCATCCAAGGAGGGAACGGGGGAGGTGTCGATCTTGCCGCCGTTGGTGCTGACGTTGTAAGCGAACAGAACCAGCGGAGCGGTGCCTGAGCAATAGCCCGTGCCGGCGTCGTTGACATAGAGATTGTTGAAGGCGATGAGATTGGCTTGTGCGCCGTCAGCCCCTACAGCGGACAGTCCGAAGACTACGTAATCGTTGACGCAATCGGGCGGGGCTTCGGGATTGTAGGAAAATTTGGCGGGAAAGGAATTTTCGCGAAGACGGCCTCCCAAACCAGGGACGTTCCAATCGCGTTCGAGACTGGATTTCGATTTTTTGTGGTGAATCGGGAGAGGTTCGGAGCCTAGAGGGGCGCGCCATTGCGGCGATTGCCAACGCTCGATCACCTGCTGGCGAAGGCGCGGTTCGCGCTCCATGAGATCGGGAGAGCGGGCGAGGGCATCGCGGCTGAAAACGATCTGGTGTTCCGACCAGTCGTGGACAGCTCCGACGTGACGGAGAGGAATCGTCTGCTGAGCGCGGATGCTGGGCACGAGAGCGAAGAACAGGACACACCAAACGGCAAAACCGGCATAAGAATGCTTTGGCTTCACTGCGGCCTCCGACTGCGATTTAGTTTGCGGATATTGTAGCGGTTTTTGGTCGGGTAGGGGTTAGCTGACTTTGGACGGGCTCAAACTTGGTGCGCGGGACTTTCGGTACGGGCGCGGGGGCCTGACTCTCACTGGCGTGACTTGCCATCGCAAGACTTTCAATCGCAACTCGTGGACACCACCGCCGCCAGGACGGCGAGGACGAAGCATAGAGGCGAATAAAGACGCGTATCCCAGAAAGCGAAAGCGGTCGCGTGCACGGTTTTGAAGATTCCGAAAGTTTTGAAATCGCCCAGGGTGCGCAACAAAAACACGCCGCAAACGCACCAGGAAGCGATACGAAACAGGGGCGAGAGATGGCCGGTGGGGAAAAGGTGGGCTTGTCCGCAGATAATGATCGCACCCGTGAGCAGCAGAAACGCCACTACGTAAGTGGCGAAGGGAGTGGGGTTGATGACGCGGCGTCCGGCAACGGTCGGTACAGTAACAGATCTGCCCCAGTTTCCGCCCATCGCCCAATAGACATGAAGAGCGGCGAGCAACAGGAGCAGCGCGGCAAATAGTAAGGCGCAAAACTGCGGAAACGAGCGCACAGTGCAGTATACGCGCCTCCATACGGCGCGGACGATGGAGGGTGGAGACCGGTGCCGAGGTTGCCCAGGAGTCATCCTCAGTAAGTGCGATTCCGGCTGGATATAACCCGCCCGCGCGGCTAGTAAATTAAATCATGACAGAATCGACGAGTTAGTAATACAATGGCCGACGGTGAATTACCCGAGGGGGTATTGATGACCAACATTGCAAAGGCGATTGACCGGCTCCGCGAGGAACGCCGGGATGCACAGCACCAAGTCCAAAAGCTTGGGGAGGCTATTTCGGTTCTCGAAAGGCTTACTCGAGGCGCAAACTCAACCATACACGCGGTGCCGACACATCGCACCATTTCTCTGGCCCAGAAAGCGCGTTGGGCGAAGATACGACAGATGAAAAAAGCAGCCTAAACGCCGGGCGGGCGGCAGGCTCTGCGAAATGTTCGCGAGAGACTTGCAGCCCGCCGGATTTTTGCTGTTCCCGCCTTCTCTTCTTCCGGGGTACGCCGGCATCTGCCGAGTGTCCCTTAACAGATTGCGGAAGAACCCCCAGCAGAAAGCGCTACCTCAGCGGCTAAAGCCGCGCTCAAACAGTGCACTTACCGCAGCGCTGAAGCGCTGCGCCACCCAAAGGCAAAATCAAATGCAAGAGCAAAGGCAAAGGCAAAGGCAAAATCAAAGGCAAAGGCAAAAGCAAAGGCAAAGGCAAAGGCAAAGGCAAAAGCAAAGGCAAAAGCCTAGCTGGACGCTTCCGTGGAATCCCACCCTTGCGCAAAAGAACGCGCAAGGATGGGGCACCCACGACTCCAAATGAGCGCAATCAAAAGCTGAGTTTTTCAACAAATTGCGCCAGGACGGCGGCGCTACTAGCCGTGTCCTCCGCCGAGTTCGCGCACGATGCTGCCGACGAATTGTTTGGCATCTCCGAAGAGCATCAGGTTGTTGGGGAGATAGTAAAGCGGGTTATCGATGCCGGCAAAACCTGGATTCATACTGCGCTTGATGACCATCACGGTGTGGGCTTTGTCGACGTCGAGGATGGGCATGCCGTAAATGGGGCTGGTGGTATCGGTGCGTGCGGCGGGGTTGGTGACGTCGTTGGCGCCAATGACCAGCGCAACATCGGTCTGAGGAAAGTCGCCGTTAATTTCATCCATTTCAATCAGGCGATCGTAGGGAATATCGGCTTCGGCGAGGAGCACGTTCATGTGGCCGGGCATGCGTCCGGCAACGGGGTGGATGGCGAAGCGGACGTCGACGCCGCGCTTGGTGAGAGCATCGTAAAGTTCGCGGACTTTGTGCTGCGCCTGGGCGACGGCCATGCCGTATCCGGGAACCACGATGACGCGGTTGGCGGCGGAAAGAATGGCGGCGGCTTCTTCGGGAGTGGCGCTGCGAACCGGTTTGGCTTCGCCGGCAGCGGCCGCCGCTTGAACCTGGCCGAAGGCTCCGAACAAAACGTTGGTGAAGGAGCGGTTCATGGCCTTTGACATGATGATGGAGAGGATGAGGCCGGAGGATCCGTCGAGCGCGCCGGCAATGATGAGCAGCTTGCTGTTGAGCACGAAGCCCATGGCTGCGGCGGAAAGGCCGGCATAGCCGTTTAACAAGGAGATCACGGTAGGCATGTCGGCGCCGCCGATGGGAATGATCAGCAGCACGCCGAAGGCAAGCGCGATCAGGATCATGAACGGGAACAATGACTTGTTCTCCGGATGCAGAACCAGAGTTACGGCGATGGCCAGCGCACAGGCCAGCAACAGAAAGTTGACCAGGTTCTGGCCTTTGTAAGTTAGCGGCCGCTGCGGCAGAATCTCCTGGAGCTTACCGGCGGCCATCAAACTGCCGGTGACGGTCAAGCCGCCGAGAATCACTTCGAGGGATAGCACCGACATCATGAAGCGGGAGATATCGGGCGAGCGCAGGTAGAATTCGGCGGAGCCGACGAGGGTAACGCAGAGGGCGCCAAACGCGTGACTGAGCGCGGTCCGTTGCGGCACGGCGGTCATGGCGACGCGGCCGAGCGGAACACCGATGATGGTGCCGAGCACCAGGCCAATGGCGATGAGGTGATAGCTCATGCCGCGGTTGAGCAGGGTGCCGCCGATGGCCAGCACCATGCCGATTTCACCGGCCCAGATACCGTGGCGGGCGGTGGTGGGCGAACTCATCCACTTCAGCGAGAAGATGAAGAGCACGCTCGCGACAAGATATAAGAGCTCGATAACGATCTGGAGGCTGCTGATTTCGCCGGTCATTATCATTACTTGGCCGCCGGTTTCGCCGCTGATGCGGAGTCGGGGCGGCTGGATTTGAACATCTTCAACATGCGGTCGGTGATGAGGAAGCCGCCGACGATGTTGCTGGTGGCGGCGACGACGGCGATGAATCCGAAGATGGTGGCGAGTTGGCTTTCATGCCGGCCCACGAGCACGATGGCACCGACGACCGCGATCGCGTCCAAGGCGTTGGTGAGCGACATCAAGGGTGTGTGCAGCAGGGGCGAAACCCGGCGAATCACTTCAAATCCGATGAAGCCGGCGAGCACAAAAATAAAAAGCGCGTTGATCAGGTTGGAAGTGCTGTTCATCTTTCCTCCGGGTGTGTCTTCTGGGTCCGATCTGCGTCTGCCCTAACGAGACGGTCATCCTCTCACTGGCTGACGCAGCACCGTTTTCAACTTACTCGACGATGTTTTTCGCGGGTCGCTAATATAGATCTCATGATGTTTGCCATTGCAGACGAGTCCATTCTGCGGGAGATATTCGTTGTGGAGCTTTGCGAGAATTGGCGCTTCGTCAGCATAGGAGCCAACGTGCTTGATCTGTACCGACCGCCCCTCGTTCAGGACTTCTTCCCGAAGAAGCGAAAGTCCGGCGAGGGGCTTTTTGGCGCGTGCCGACTCAATAGCCTTGGCGATCATCGCGGGTTTGATCCATTCCGGCTGCATGATCATCATCGTCCAGCGCCACTTATCCCTCGCCCCGGTTGCAAAAAGGGACATGTCATCCGCCCACCAAAGCCCTTCGAGCGGGGGAACCACATAGTCTTTGCCAAGTTCATTCTTGCTGGCGAATTTGAGCGTGTACGAAACCGCATAGAGCGCTTCTATTGCTTCCTTGTACTCTCTCGATACGTTCGGATCGCCGCAGCCATCAATCATCAAAAAACGCATCGGCGGCACATCAACAATGGAGAAATCTCTTGCTGACGGCTCATAGAGGTGCTTGAGTTCTTTTCGGAAGTCCTTTTTTTCCATTCCATTCCTATTGCTTCGATGTTTTCATTTTGCCAACATTTTTCTGCCAAAACGCAGGTCAACCCGCCGGGTCAACTTTGCTTGATCAGCACAGGCAACTGGAAAAACTCGCGCACTCGGGCTTGTACAATTTCGCCGCCGCGGGTAAGCAGGGTTTCACGCATAATTTCGTCTTCCGGGTTGAACGTTAATTTTTGATCTTTGATCAAATAAGTCAAGAACGCGGTGACGTTGCGGGCATACATCATGCTGGAGTGATAGGGCACTCCGTTCGCCAGGTTGATCGGGCCCATGACGGTGACACCATGCTTCACGACGGTTTTGCCCGGTTCCGTAATCTCGCAGTTGCCGCCACGTTCGGCGGCGAGATCGACAATCACCGAGCCGTGCGCCATTCCCTTCACCATTTCTTCAGTCACGAGCACCGGGGCTTTCTTACCCGGAATCACAGCGGTGGTAATCACCACATCGCTCTCTTGCACGACTTTTCCGAGCAACTCACGCTGACGACGATAAAAATCTTCGCCTTGGGCAGTGGCGTATCCCCGCGCGTCCTGGGCATCTTTTGCTTCGATGGGAAGCTCCACGAAACGTCCGCCTAGACTGTGCACCTGCTCCTTGACGGCGGGCCTAAGATCGTATGCCGAAGTGACCGCACCCAGGCGGCGCGAGGTGGCGATGGCCTGCAGTCCGGCAACGCCGCATCCGATAATGAATACGCGGGCGGGAGTGATCGTTCCCGCCGCGGTGGTGAGCATGGGAAAGATGCGAGGGTGGTGGTCGGCCGCGCGGAGCACGGCTTCGTATCCGGCGGCGGTCGCCAGCGAGGAAAGCGCGTCCATGCTTTGGGCGCGCGTGGAGCGCGGCATCAGCTCGATGGAAAATGAGGTAACGCCGGAATGCGCAATTTCCTCCACCACATCTTTCGAGCCGAAGGGACGCAGAAAACCTACGAGTATCTGATCGCGGCGAAACAGGGGAAGGTCCTGCTTGCCGTTGATGTCGTTCGCACCGTAGCAGAGGAGCTGCACAATAATGTCCGCGGCGGCAAAGATTGCGGCGCGGTCGGCAACGATTTTCGCGCCCTTGTCGACATACTGAGAATCAGGATAGCCGGCTTCGAGGCCAGCGCCGGATTGTATGTGCACTTCGAAGCCGGCCTTAGTCAGCGTGGGAATAACGACCGGGACGAGCGCAACCCGCCGATCGCCGGGATAAATTTCTTTCGGAACACCGATGATCACAAGCCCTGCCTGTCTTAGCGATTTTGTGCATCGCAAATGAGAAAGATTCGGAGCCGCCCGACTTGCAGACTGACGTTTGCGGGTGACTTTGAACGAACTGAGGATTCTAGTTGAGCGAGAGCGCGGGCGCAAATGTTCTTATCACCGGAATAGGTGACACAACTCACAGCTTTCTGCTGGCTACGAGAAGGCGCTGCTCGCGGTCCACTCGTCATCCGCCTCAACTTGGTTCGAGACTGACCTGCAGTTCATCGCCGTGGTGGGAGGCGGTGAGAGCGGTGCAATTTTCGACGATCCAATCGGCGCCGGCATCTTCGAGATCGCGGCGGAGCATGGTGGTCAGGAATGCAATGACCCTGGCGCCGGCGGCTTTGCCGGCGCTCACTCCGGCGGGCGCATCTTCGATCACGATGCAATCCTGGGCGGCCACACCGAGTTTCGCCGCGGCCTTCAGATAAGGCTCGGGATCGGGCTTGCCGATTTTCACATCGCTCGAGGTGATCATGTTCGTGGGAATGGGCAAACCTGCGGCGCGTAAACGCACCTCGGCCAGCGGGCGCGTGCAGGAAGTGGCAATGGTCCAGCGATCCGGAGGCAGGCTGTTCAGGAGTTGACTGGCGCCGGGCAGCAGGACTACGCCATCGAGATCGTCGATTTCGCGGCGTTCGACTTCGCGATCTTCTTTGTCGAGGATGGCGGGGTCGAGATTGGCGGCGGGGATCAGTTCGCGAATGGTGGATCGACTGGGGCGGCCGTGCGCCATGCGGACCACGGTCTCGGGATTAAGGCCGTGTTCAAGCGCCCAGCGCCGCCACACACGCGCGACCGCGGGAGTGGAATCGATAAGGACACCGTCGAGGTCGAAGAGCAGGGCGCGGCAGCGGGTCTGGATCATTGCATCGAAATTTCTTTTTCCCTGCTGCTTATCTTGAACTGGCTATGCGGCCTCGTCGATGCCGGGGCTACCCTTCGGCAACGTGCCAGGCGGAGGAATGGTGAGCGCGGCAGGAATCGAACCTGCGACCCACGCCTTAAAAGGGCGTTGCTCTACCAACTGAGCTACGCGCCCCACCGTCGAAAACCATCAGTGAACCAACCGCGACACCCGGCATCTTTTGCGGACTCGGGGGTGTAATCGTGATCGGCGCCCCTGGGCTCGATCTTCTCCAAAGCGCGGACGCAGCGATCGCGCGCAAGCCGGATCTGATCGTTTAACAGGTTGTTCACGCTCAGGGGCGTACTGTTGCGGGTCTTAAACATTATGCCACAGGTGGTAGTGTCAGCGGTCACGCCTCTGCCGAGTTCGGAACTTACCCCCAGAGGATGCAGAAGCTGCGACCTGTGGTTTATCATGTTGCCAGTTTTGAGCTGTGGGGACCTTCCTGAATTGCCGTACCCGCCCCGTCTGGCGGGTATTGTGGAGCACGGATGAGAATGCAATTCATAATCTTTCTGGTGTTGCTGCTCAGCACCTGGGAGGCGCTCGCCCAATCGGACCGATTTTACGGAACGCGAAATCGAACTGGGGAGAAAAGACGAGATCATGAAAAACGGCGGATTCCCGAACACACGAATGAGCCCTTGTCTAAGAACTTTCATTGAGTCGTTGCTTGACGGACCCGACGGCGACCTCATGATGGACGAACCGTTGGTTTCGGACGAGGGGGCAGCGATGAATACTGAATTGGCCGCTGCACCCCTGGCGTCAGACTGAAACTACAGATCGTAAGCGATCAACTTACTCGACAGGAGAGGCGTCATGATTTGGGGCATGAGCACCGCAACCTTCACTTTTCTGCACGTCCTGATCAGCCTGGTCGGAATCGGGTCCGGTTTGATTGTGATGTTCGGCTTTCTCAGCGGAAACCGGCTGGACCGCTGGACGGCGGTCTTCCTAACGACTACGGCTTTGACGAGCATTACAGGATTCGGGTTTCCCTTCGATCACCTGCTGCCTTCTCACATTGTAGGGTTGATGTCACTGGGGATTCTGGTGTTCGTGATTCCGGCGCGCTACTGGTTTCAACTCGACGGTCCGTGGCGCTGGATTTACGTGATCGGCGCGGCAGTGGCTCTCTATTTCAACGTTTTCGTTTTAATCGTGCAGTGCTTTGAAAAGGTTCCAGCTTTAAAGGCACTGGCGCCTACACAGAAGGAGGCGCCCTTCGTGGTGGCTCAACTCGCAGCCCTCTTATTCTTCGTTGCGCTCACCGTGTTCGCAACGGTTCGCTTTCACCCCAAGACGATTCGGACGGCGTAAGCGAAACACAGGATCGCAGGCACATCAAAACCAGCACAACAAACTAAGGAGAAATAACATGGCAACGATCACTACAAAAGACGGCACCCAGATTTTCTACAAAGATTGGGGCACAGGTCAGCCTATTGTATTCAGCCACGGCTGGCCGCTCACGGCCGACGATTGGGACGGACAGATGTTGTTCTTCGGGCAGCGCGGTTATCGAGTGATTGCACACGACCGCCGTGGCCATGGGCGTTCCACTCAGACTTGGGATGGCAACGATATGGATACTTATGCCGACGATCTCGCGGTTCTGACGGAAAAGCTTAAGCTGAAGAATGCAATCCATGTGGGTCACTCCACCGGCGGCGGAGAGGTGGCGCGCTATATCGGCCGCCACGGTTCCAAACGCGTGGGCATGGCCGTGCTGATCAGCGCCGTGCCACCGCTGATGGTGAAGACGCCTAACAACCCGGCTGGCGCGCCCATCGAGGTCTTTGACGGCCTGCGCGCCGAATATACGAAAAACCGGGCACAGTTTTACAAGGACATCACTCTCCCGTTCTACGGCTATAACCGGCCCGGGGCGAAGATCTCGGAGGGCATCCGCGAGCACTGGTGGTTGCAGGGAATGTTGGGAGGGTCGAAGGCTCACTACGACTGCATCAAGGCTTTCTCGGAGACGGATTTCACCGAGGACCTGAAGAAGTTCGATGTGCCGACTCTTGTCATGCATGGCGATGACGATCAGATCGTCCCGATCGACGCCGCGGGTCGCATGTCGGCGAAGATCGTGAAAGGCGCGGTGCTGAAGGTGTATCCGGGATTTCCGCACGGAATGCCTACAACCAATGCCGACCAGATCAATGCCGATCTGCTCGGGTTCATCGAGCAACGCAAACAGGCGGCCGCCTAGCTTTAAGGAGCGAAATGAAGAAAAGATTCCCATGGTGGCTTTGTGCTGGGCTGTCGGCGCTTTTTCTGTTGGCGCCGATCGCCCACGCAACCTCTGGCGACAGCACCATCGTCGCGCGCGATGCCCAAATTGATGGAGTAAGGCTGCATTATCTTGCGGCCGGTCACGGTCCCGCCGTCATCCTTCTGCACGGCTACACTCAGACCTCGCGCATGTGGAGGCCGATCATGCCGCTGCTCGCCGCGAAATTTACCGTGATCGCACCAGATCTGCCCGGCATTGGCGACTCCGATATTCCAAAGGACGGCCTCGACATGAAGAGCGCGGCCATTCGCATTCACGCGCTTGCCAAGTCGCTGGGTATTGACAAGGCAAGAGTAGTCGGCCATGACATCGGGTTGATGGTCGCGTATGCCTACGCCGCTCAGTTCCCGGCGGAGACGGAAAAGCTTGTCGTGATGGATGCGTTTCTGCCGGGCGTCGCCGGTTGGGAACCGTACTACAACAACCCTGATCTGTGGCATTTCCGCTTTCACGGCCCCACCCCGGAGGCGTTGGTCAAGGGGCGCGAGGCTGTTTATTTTGCCTACTTTTGGAATGATTTAGCAGCGGATAAGGCGCGGTCGGTTCCATTTGCGGATCGCCAGGCGTACGTGGCGGCGTACTCGCGTCCCGGCCGAATGCGCGCAGCATGGGCGTATTTTGCGGCATGGTCGCAGACAGCGAATGATTTTGCGGAAATGGCGAAAACAAAACTCGCCGTGCCAGTTCTGGCCATCGCTGGAGACAAGGCTAGTGCGAGTACACTGATGCCGCAGATGAAACTGGTAGCGAGCAACGTCACGGAAGTCGTACTCAAGGACACGGGACATTGGGTGCTGGAAGAACGGCCCAAAGAGTCGACCGACGCGCTGACGAATTTTCTGTGACGCCGGAGGGTGTAGCGGCGTCTATCTAGTGGGCGAGTCTGCGGGTGGAAGCTGAAAATGGCAGCTTCGCTGCGGGCGTCGCCCGCCGCGCACGCCCAAGATGTTGCTTAGAACGCGGTCGCGTAGAAAAAAGATGTTGGGTAGAAACTGAGAGTCAGCCAACTTCTCCTCGGTGGAGTTGCGAATGTCAATCCGGCCTATCAAGCGCGTGATCAAATCCAAACCGACTCTGGAAGGGGCCGGGGTGCACCTCAGCCGCGCTTTCGGTTTTGGCAACACCAAGGAGTTCGACCCGTTTCTTCTGCTCGATGATTTCCGCAACGACGTGCCCGAAGATTATCTGGCCGGGTTTCCCTGGCACCCGCACCGAGGCATCGAGACCATCACTTACGTGCTCACCGGAACGGTCGAGCATGGCGACAGCATGGGCAACAATGGCGTGATCGGCGCTGGCGACGTACAGTGGATGACCGCTGGCAGCGGCATCATTCATCAGGAAATGCCGAAGGGCGATCATGCCGGGCGCATGCACGGATTCCAGTTGTGGGGCAATCTTCCGTCCGCACTAAAGATGACCTCTCCGCGCTACCAGGAAGTGAAGTCGGCTGACATCCCTGAAATCATCGACGACGACGGCACGCACGTGAAGGTGGTGAGCGGCAAATTTTGGGGCAAGAGCGGCCCGGTCGATGGCGGTGCGGCCGATCCCATTTATCTCGATGTATCGGTTTCTCCCGGAAAACGAAAAACGCTTCCCGTCGAAACCACTCGCCACGCGTTTGCCTATGTGTTTGCCGGCAACGGAAAATTCTGCAACGCATCCGGCCCGCTCGCGGTTCCGACGGAAGCCATCAAGTGGCTGGATACCAACCCTCCCGTGGAGGCGGAGAACCGCTCGCTTGTGCTTTTCGATCGCGGCGACGAAGTCACGGTACAGGCTGGTGATGACGGCATCCGCTTCCTGTTGGTTTCCGGGAAGCCGCTCGAAGAGCCCGTCGCCTGGTATGGCCCCATCGTGATGAACACGCAACAGCAACTGCAACAGGCATTCACCGAACTTCAGGAGGGAACGTTTCTCAAAGAGACGAAGCGCAAGTGAGCGCAGTAAGTGAGCGAGCTAGGTGAGCGAACTATCGGAGGGAATTATGCACAACAGTATGTTGTTGATGGACGTTGAAAATCTGCGTCACAAGTGGGGATGGCTGTTAACCCTGGGAATTGTGATGGTGATCCTCGGAACCATTGCGATGATCGTAACGCCCGCCGCCACCATCGCAAGCGTTCTGGTCCTGAGCTGGCTGCTGGTGTTCAGCGGCGTTTTCGAAACGATTTACGCCTTCCGGATACACAAGTGGGGAGGTTTGTTTCTACATTTGGTCTGCGGGCTTCTGGGCATTTTTATTGGCCTGGTCGCGGTCACGCATCCGTTGGCGGGCGCGCTGGCGTGGACTTTGCTTTTCGCATCGTTTCTGACCGTGATCGGCGTTTTTCGGCTGATTGCCGCCATCAGCCTCAAGTTTCCCAACTGGGGCTGGGCGGTTTTCGACAGCATCATCACCCTCGGCCTGGGCCTTCTGCTGTGGGCGGAGTGGCCATGGTCAGGGTTGTGGTTTCTGGGTGTAGCGCTCGGTGTTTCGTTAATTGTGCGCGGCTGGTCGTATGTTATGTTTTCGCTCGCTATTCGCCGTCTGCCGGTTCCGAGCCAACTTCGTCAAGCGGCTTGAAACCAAGCGTGCTTGCGAAACATCCAAGTGGGCGGAGGCGGTATGAAAAGAAAAAGTCAGAGAGCCGAGAGCGAATCAGGTCCAGATTCGGCCGGGCAGTCGGGTGATAACCAGCAAATTTCTGGCATAGCCGGCGCCGATTCCGAAAGTGTCGAAGAACTGATCGAGGAAGGCAACGCCTTCGAGGCCGAAGCCGTCTATGGGGTGGAGAACGCAAAGGACCCCGATGTGTCTGAGGTCGTAACGCACGAAGTTGCCGAAGATGACGTTCCCGCCGAGTATCGTGATGGCGAGGACGAATAGGCTGCCCAGGCTCGGTGAAAACTACTGTTGGCTGTGGCACCTGTAGTAAAGTGTAGGTCGAAAAATCGTTCTGTTCGGGGTCACGAAAAATCACAGGCGCAATCATGCTGCTAGCGGCACGATTGCGAATTTCAACCATCGCCTGGCGCTACGGTACTTGGGGGTAGCGATTGCGAGGCGAAATCCCAAAGGAGGGAATAAGAAATGATTAAGCAAATTCTTCTGGTCGCAGCAGCGGCAACTCTCGGGATGAGCAGCCCGGGAAAAGCGGGTTCACCATCCGGAGCACTCCGGGTGGACTCACACTATTCCACGGCACAGTTTTCCACCGATGGGACAACCGATTTCGGAAAAAAGAAAACGACGTTCACTGTCGGGGTGGGCAGAGTAATCGGAAAAGTGATGCTGGACAATAACGATCCGTCGCAGTCGACCTTCGATTTCAGCATCTATCCGGCGACTTCGATGGTGAGACCGATTGATGAAGACGGAAAAATCCGGAGCGAGTGGGCCTCCAATGCAGCCAATCACACGATGGTTTGTTTCCATTCCAAGGGTGTCACCCAGACCCCTGACGGGCGACTGAAAACCACGGGCAAACTGGTGTTGACTCGAGTGGATCGCAACATCCAGGCTGACCCGACTGAAGGCTACTCCGGCCCGGTTTACGGACCGCCGATGATTCACCGGTTTTCGCAAGAAGCGACATTTGTTTTCGACCAACCCACAGCCTTGGGTGGGAGCCAGGCCGATTCGGGCCGGATTACCGGATCTGCGAAACTGTTCCGCGAAGATTTCCCCCAGTTGGTGAAAACGGTGGTCGGCACCTACTGGCCGCCTGTGATTGAGGACGAGCATTGCCAAACGCCCAGCGTGGGCGAGGACTTCTCTGGCATTCAGTGCACCGGGACCTTGATAAAAATTCCCGACTTCCCCGCTTCTGGGGCGAGTCCTAGCGAGGATTATCCTGGACCACCCAACTTCAACATCGTGACTGGCGAACATCTCACCATCGCGGTCGACCTGCGCTTGGCGCCGAGGGGCGGAATGCAAGCGACGGGCGGCAACTAGGTAATTCGCCGCGCGAAGGCGGAGTGCAGGAAGGAGCGCAATATGAGTGCACAACCGATACCCATCGGAGTCCTCGCTCCGCCATTTACGCGAGAGACGGCGGTTGAAAGTGCGGGCCATTGAAAACAACTGGAATTCCCGCAACCCCCGAGCAAGTCGGGGCAGTTAACGCCGGATAGTTATTGGCGCAACCGGTCTGAGTTTCTACACGGGCGGGAAGAGATCATCGCGTTTCTCACACGGAAGTGGGCCGCAGGACTGGAGTACCGGCTGATCAAAGAGTCTGGGCCTTCGGCGATAACCGAATTGCGGTTCGCTTTGCCTATGAGTCGCGTGATGACTCGGGCCAGTGACGGAATTGGGACTTTAGGACTGACCGCCAAAGCCGCGGAGTAGGGCCACGTCTCGAAGGCCAGGAAGGATGCAGACGATCGTGTCGCAACCTGTTTTTTATCGAACCGTTTTTTATCGAACCGTGAAGATTGACGGACTGTCAATCTTTTACCGCGAGGCTGGGGCGAAGGATGCTCCGACGATTCTTTTGCTCCACGGACTGCCTTCTTCATCGCGCATGTTCGAACCGCTCTTCGCCCGGCTTTCCGATCGCTATCACCTGGTCGCGCCTGATTATCCAGGCTTCGGACACAGCGACTGGCCGGACCCAAAGAAATTCGCTTACACGTTAGATCACTATGCCGAGATCATGAACCATTTCACCGAGGCCATCGGGCTCTCGCGCTACACACTTTATATGCAGGATTATGGCGGGCCCGTCGGTTTTCGTATGGCGTTGGCTCATCCCGATCGCATCGAGGCTCTCATCGTTCAGGATGCAGTTGCGCACAACGAAGGGCTGGGGGTGAATTGGAAGACGCGGCGGGCGTTTTGGGCCGATCGCGCGGCCAACGAAGCCGCGATGCGCGCCAACCTGCTGTCGCTCGCAGCCACGCGCACTCGCCATGTGGGAAACGATCCGAACGTGGATCTCTACGATCCCGATCTGTGGACGGATGAATTCGCGTTCCTGAGCATGCCGGGGCAGGCGGAGATTCAAAGCGACCTGTTCTATGACTATCGAACCAACGTGGACGCCTACCCGAAATGGCAAGCATGGATGCGCGAGAAGCAGCCGCGCCTGCTGGTGATCTGGGGAAAGTATGACCTCTCGTTCGATCCCGGCGAGCCCGAACGCTATCGCAAGGATGTGCCGACCGCTCGAGTTCACGTTCTCGATGCGGGTCATTTCGCGTTGGACACGGCCGCAGATGAGATCGGCGCATTGGTCGGGGACTTCGTCGACGCTTCGCGTTCAGGGTTGCGGGCGCTGCGGGCCGGATGACGCCGCGATAAGAACGCAGCCCTAAAGAGAATTCATAGGGAGAAAACTCTTCGAGCGAATGGTTTTTCCTACCACTCTCTGGCGCATGCAGGATACTACGATTGTGGCAATCGCCCGAACTAAGCTATACACTTCGCATTGATGCTGCGTTTTCGTTTGCCTGCACGACTTGCGTTCCGCCTTGAATCGATTCTTGGGTGCGTCGTTTTGTGTTGCGCCATGCTTTCGCCGGCGCCGAGCTACGCTTCGAAAAAAAAACAGTTGCCGGCGGTGCGCTGGACCGCGGGCGCGGCTGGCTGCACCTTCGAAAGCACCGAGGACGGACACTACCGCTGGACGATGATGGGGCAAGACCTCACGATAAGCCTTGTCATGGATTCGCAGGAACTGGCCCAGAGCCGCCATCGCTTTTATGGCCTCTTCGGCGTGTTCATAAGTGTGACGTACAACGGTCAGGGCAAGTTTGAGTTTCCGGCAGACCTGCGACTCGACTTCGTCCGTCATCACGACGTTCTCGAGGGATACGAGGATCCCTCAGCACTGTCCAATAAACTGCAGAACGACGTCGACACAAAGATTTTCGAAACCGAGCGCCAGATCAAGAAGAATCCAAACATCGCCGAAGAAAAAACGGCTCGCTTGCGCGTATATCAGAAGGAAGCAGCCGAGTTCATCGAGTTCTTGACCACGAAAACCCTCGATCCCAACACGGTGATCCTGAGCCCGGGCAATCCCGAAGCCCACGGCTGGGTTCTGTTCCCAACCACCAACAAGTGGATCGGCCCGTGGAAAGAGCGGGAAGATTTTATCCTTAGCCTTTGGATGAAAGACAAAGTTTGGCAATTTCCCTTTTCGCTGCCGCCGGCGGAAGGCGATCTCATCTTGCGTAAGCCTCCCGACTAGCCCAGAAGCGCTGCTCCGAATTGTGTTACAGTGTCGTGCTCGCAGTTCCTGGTCATCGTTCGTGATCACGGTTCGTTATGGAGATGGCTCCGAAAACCACGCCCGCCGCCAAGAAACCAGCAGCCGCGTTCTACTGCCCGGTCTGCGCGGCAGAAGTTACTGATCCACTTGTCTGCCGCGATTGTTCGGCCGTCATCTGCCGGCGCTGCGGAACTCCACTCGAAGCGCCGGACGAATTGGGCATGGGATGAAGACAGTCGTTGGTCGGTCGTTAGTCGTTAGTCGTTGGTCGTTAGTCGTTGGCAACACCTGGAGACCATGACTCTTCGCGAGCCACCACGCAGAGCTAAGAACGATTTGCGAACGACTAACGACCAACCACCAACGACCAGATCTCACCCACTACCCGCTTCCCTGCCTGGCGAAACCGAAACCTCGGGTCAGCAACCGAGCCTTGTCCGCGGACTCAGCTTGCTCGATTCCGTGCTGTTACTGGTGAGCGGCATCATCGGGTCTTCTATTTTTCTTACGGCGAAAGACATCGCCGGCCCGTTGCCGAATCCGACACTTTTCTTTCTTGTCTGGGTGCTGGGCGGAGTGATTTCCTTGTGCGCCTGCGTCGCCTTTGCCGAACTCGGCTCCATGTATCCCGACTCCGGTGGACAATATATCTACCTCCGCGAAGCTTACGGCGATCTGGTGGCATTTCTGTACGGATGGATGCTGTTCGCGGTGGCCAATGGTGGCACCATCGCGGCGCTCTCGGTGGCATCGGCAGCCTACATGGGGAACATCGTTCCCGCCATTTCGCAAGAGCACGTGATCTGCTCTCTGCTCGGCGTGGCTTTCACGCGCGCACACGCGGTTGGGATCATGCTCATCGCCATCCTCACTTACGTCAACGTGGTCGGACTGCGCTGGGGCGCGCTGCTGCAGAACGTGTCGACGTGGACGAAGTTCGCCGCCATGGGAATTTTTGTGGTGCTCGGATTCGCCATCGGCAAAGGACATTGGTCGAATTTCGGCGCTCAGGCGCCGGGCGGACTCAACATGGGGCTCAGCGCCGGGCAGTTGATTTCGGCGCTGGGCGTGGGCTTGATCGCCGTGTTCTGGGCGTACGACGGCTGGGTCTACATCACCTGGGTCGCGGGCGAAGTGAAAGACCCGCGGCGCAATGTGCCGATGGCCATGGTTCTAGGCGTGCTCGCGGTGGGCGCGATTTATCTCGCCATGAACATGACGTACGTTTACGCCATGCCGCTGAGTGAGGTAGCCAAGCACGAAACCATTGCGCACGCCGCCGCGGCCGTGCTGTTTTCACCGGGAGCGGCAGTTTGGTTGTCGGCGATGATCGCGATTTCGTGCTTCAGTGCGGCCGCGACCTGCACCCTGTCGGGCGCACGCGTCTACCTCGCCATGGCGCAGGACGGATTGTTTTTCCGCCGCATGGCCGTCATTCATCAAAAACAGGTTACTTCCCACCTTTTCGACTGCCCTTTGCATCCTTCCATTTTGGCATGGTGCTCTCCTACACTTTGACCGTCATCGGCTTGTTTGTTCTGCGCTGGAAACGGCCCGACGTTCCCCGTCCCTATCGCTGCGCGGGATATCCGTGGCTGCCCGCGATCTACATTCTGGTCGGAGTTGCGTGGACGCTTAACACCATCATTGAGCGGCCGGCCGAGGCGTTTTGGGGCGCTACGATTGTGCTGGTTGGCGTGCCGGGGTATCTGTACTGGAAGCGAAGCACCTGAAATATCTGCCAAAGCTCATTTGTGTCCTGTTATTGTTTTGACGGCACAACTCAGGCAGAATATTGACTGCAAACAGGAGGATCAATGCCATGGCAACCACGTCAGTTGTTCGCTCCGCGAAGACGGCCGACAGAATTGAAGGACTGATCAGCTTCGAAGAGGCGATGGACAAGATGTCTCGCGACGAGCGGTTTCGCGCCACGGTTTACGCCATGAACACCCTTCTCGTCCAGAAGGGAATCTACTCACCAGCGGAGTTTGAATTCCAGTTCCGTCAATTCGCGCAGAAAAATCTGAAGTAAAAAACAGGTTACTTCCCACCTTTTCGACTGCCCTTTGCATCCTTCCATTTTGGCATGTGGCACTTCGGCGACGAACAACGCTCATGCGCGCCAATGTCGCAATTGGCACACTCGCATTCACACCAATGCTTTTTGATTGGAGGGGGTTCTTGTTTCTCTTTGTCCTTCGCCATCCTTTGGCTCCAGTGTGCCGGGGCTCTGTCAGTTCGCCACGCGTGCGCGAGAGACAATGATCATCTTCCCATGATGATTCCAATCCTATCAGCCGGCGGGCGGGACACGGCCTCAGCGGCGCTTCCCGATTATTCGCGTTTGACAAGCGCGTGAAAGCGGCACAGAATGGCAGACAATTTGTGGTTGGTCGCCACAGGCATTCCCAGCCTGAGGCGCGGGTTTTCACTCTACAAAAAAGGAAGATTCCCATGTCGAAGATCTCCCAGTTCACGCTCTTGTGTGTACTCACGTTTATGATCACTGTGCTCTGCGGAAGCGCGGCGGCCCAGCAGC
>JBEKED010000045.1:0-18245 GCA_050014035.1 Terriglobales bacterium | reverse complement strand
GCAGAGCAGCCGAGTCTTAGATCAACCGATCAGCCGAGCCCTAGATCAACCAAGCCTTAGATAAAACGCAGTTCCGGCGCTGGCGGCAGCGCGCCAACCTCCGCGCCCAGGCGGTAGTAAAGCTCAAGCCCCTCCAGGCAGGGAGGATCGAGATAATAATGGATATTATGCGTGAGATAGACGCGTACCGCCTCGACCGTCAATCCCAGACGCGGCGCCCACTCCTGCGCGATCGCTTCCAGTTTTTTCGGCGCCAGCCCATGATCGCGCGACTTCTTGAAAAATTCCGCGATCTCGGCGCCGTCTCGTCCGGCGAGCGCCTGTTTGCGAATCGCCCAGAAGGCAAATACGAATGATTTTCCCGTGCGCGATACCCACTCCTCGGCGAGGTCGAGCGTGAAGTAACGGGTGCGGTCGACTTGCAGCGCCGGATCTCCGATGAGCAGCGCCGCATCGCAAGCGTCGAGCATCGAGTCGAGATCGGGAGCCATCGGCTTATAGTCACGCGCTCCGCCCAGCCATTTTGCAAACAGAATTTTAGCGAGCGCCACTGATGTCATCGAGGAAGTGTCGAGCGCCACGGTGCGCACCCGCGCCGCCCATTTGTTTTTGTCCTGATCTCGATCACGCGAAATGCCAGCGCCGGGCACTTTTCTGACGTTCTCGCTAGCGTTTTTGCTAACTAGGAGAATCGACCGAACCGCGCGCCGGGCCGCAATGGCCACGTCGGGAATGATGACGAGATCTGGAACCGTGGTGTAAGCCGCAGCGGGAATGATGCCAATATCGGCCGCGCCCGCACGCAAGGCCTCGGCGCAGGCCGAAGGGATGGTGTAGGAAATCTCAAAATCAGCGCCCTGGCCCGTCTCGGCATGCTCGAAATCCCACATCAGAGGCGCCGTGTTCAGGTAGGAAATAGCCGAGATCCTTAACCGGCTCATCACTTTACGAATTCTACCAAAAGTGATGTGCGCGCCCTCCTTGACAGCGCTCTGAGTAGCGGATACTGCTGAGTTGACGAGAAAAAGCCGCGAGCTATGAGCCAGACCCGAGCGACCCCAAGCTCGTAGCTCGCAGCTTTTTCCCGCAATCAGAATATGTCCAATGCAGCCGTTGCCACCTTCAACCCCGCGTCTGAACAAGGCATCTACTGGCTGGCGCTGGCCCTCACGCAGGGATTAGGCCCCTCGCGCATCAAGAAACTCATCGAGCACTGTGGCACTGCCGAGCGCGTCTTCCAAGCCAGTTTGACCGAACTCGAAGCCTTGGGGATGCGCGCCGTTTCCGCGCAATCGCTGGCCACAGGCAAGTCGCTCGAACTCGCGCAGCAGGAATGCCTGAAGGCAGTCGAGGCGAACGCGAGAATTATTTCCCTCGCCGATCCCGAGTATCCCGCGCGGCTGAAGGAAATCTACGATCCGCCGGTCATCCTATTCGTCAAGGGATGCGTCGAAGTGCTGGCCCAGCCCGGCATTGCAATGGTGGGAACACGTCATCCCACTCCTTACGGCAGCGGCATGGCCGAGCGCCTCTCCACCGATCTCGCCGCTCGCGGCCTCGTGATTATCAGCGGTCTGGCGCGCGGTATCGATACTGCGTCGCACCGCGGCGCGGTCGCTGCCAAGGGAAAGACCATCGCCGTCCTCGGCACCGGAATCGACGTCATGTACCCCAAGGAGAACACGCGGCTCACCGAACAAATCGTAGCTCTAGGGGGTGCGCTGATCACCGAGTTCCCAGTCGGAACGTCGCCGGCTCCGCAAAATTTTCCCATTCGCAACCGCATCATCAGCGGTATGTCGGCCGGCGTGCTCGTGGTGGAAGCCGCGGAATACAGCGGCACCCGCATCACCTCGCGCCTTGCCCTCGAGCAAAACCGCGATGTTTACGCCGTCCCGGGCAATGTGACCAACAAAAATTCCTGGGGCCCGAACACGCTGATCAAGCAGGGAGCGAAGCTCGTTGCCACCTGGGAAGACGTGTGGGAAGAGTTGCCGACCGATGTGCAAGTGGAGCTGAGTTCCCAGCAGAATGAATCCCCCGAGCCCGAAACCGCATCTCTATTCCCTGACGAGGCGACCTCGCCCCACGAGAGAAACATCCTCAAGTTGCTGAAAGCCGATGAATCCACGCACATCGATCAGCTAGTCGAATTGCTGGAAAACGAAATGTCCTCCTCAGAAATCTTCGCCGCGCTCTTTGAACTGGAGCTGAATGGGAAAGTGCGGCAGCTGCCGGGGAAGAATTTTGTAAAAAGCTTTTAGCTGTTAGCTTTTGGCTTTTAGCTAGTTGCTTTGGAGGTACTCGTGAGGAACTACAGGGATTTGGTCGTGTGGGAGAAAGCGCACCGGCTAACGCTCGCAGTCTATAGGAATACGCGAGGATTCCCCAACGACGAGCGATTCGGCCTGACCAGTCAAATGCGTCGCTCTTCGGCATCGATTGCCGCGAACCTGGCGGAAGGCTGCGGCCGAAGATCTGACGGGGAAATGGGCAGATTCATCCAGATCGCAATGGGTTCAGGGGCTGAGTTGTCATATCACCTGCTGCTGGCTAAGGATTTGGGATTCCTCGAAGGCAACTTTACGAGGGTCTGGATTCGGATTAGGAGCCGTGATGCGTATGATGTCGTCACTGTCGCACAAGATTAGGAGTCAGTCGACAGATGAGAAAAAGCCAGGTCCAGTGGCGATTGAGCTAAAGGCCAAAAGCTAAGAGCTAAGAGCCTCGTGCTTGTTGCAATCCGCCAATTCGTGCTAGCTTCAATTCCATTACCGCTACAATGAGGAACAATTGTCCAAAGGTCTAGTCATTGTCGAATCGCCCGCCAAGGCGAAAACTATTCAGAAGTATCTGGGTAAGGGGTTCACGGTCGATGCTTCGTTCGGCCACGTGAAAGACCTGCCCAAAAGCAGTCTCGGGGTTGATCTCGACAACGATTTCGAAACCGAGTACGTCGTCATTCCGGGAAAAGAAAAGGTTTTGGCCAAGCTGAAGAAGCTCGCGCTTTCGGCCGACCACATCTACCTTGCGCCCGACCCGGATCGCGAAGGCGAAGCCATCGCCGCTCATCTCGCCGACGAACTGGGCGAAGACTCAAGCAAGAAAAAGAAGGGGAAGAAGACTAAAAAGACGGACGACATCGGCGAAGGAGCCCGCATTCGCCGTGTGACCTTCAACGAAATCACGCAACGTGCTGTCAAAGCCGCTTTTGAGCATCCGCGCGACATTGACCGCAATCTGGTCGACGCGCAACAGACCCGCCGCGTCCTCGACCGCCTCGTGGGCTACCAGGTTTCTCCTCTTTTATGGGACAAGGTCCGCCGCGGCCTCTCCGCCGGCCGCGTGCAGACGGTTGCGCTGCGCCTGATTGTCGACCGCGAACGCGAAATCAAGGCCTTTGAGAAGAAAGAATACTGGACCATCGACGCCAATCTCGCCGCCGCCAAGCCTCCCGCATTCGACGCCCGATTCCTTGGCAAGGGCGAAGAGAAGATCGAAATCACGAATGGCGAGGATGCCGAGAAAATCCGCTTGGCGCTCGAAAAGGCCGAGTGGGTCGTCCGTTCCGTCGAAAAGAAAGAACGGCGTCGCAACGCCACTCCGCCGTTCACCACCAGCAAACTGCAACAGGATTCCTCGCGCAAACTGCGCTTCAGCGTGAAGCGCACCATGATGATCGCGCAGCGCCTGTACGAAGGCATCGAACTCGGAGACGAAGGCCTGGTCGGCCTGATCACTTACATGCGCACCGATTCCACGCGCGTCGCGCCCGAGGCGATTACCGAGGTTCGCGAATTCGTCTCCGAACAGTACGGCGCGCCGTACCTGCCCGATTCTCCCAATACATATAAGGAGAAGAAGGAGGCGCAAGCCGCGCACGAGGCCATTCGCCCAACTTCGGCAGCGCGCCATCCCGACCAGATCAAACAATATCTGCAGGAGGATGAATTCAAGGTTTACAAGCTGATCTGGCAGCGCTTCGTCGCCTCGCAGATGAATCCCGCCGTGTTCGATCAAACGTCGGTAGACATCGACGCCAAATCAGGAAGCGACGTATTTTGGTTCCGCGTTACCGGATCGGTGATGAAGTTCGACGGCTTCCTTAAAGTGTATGAAGAATCCAAGGACAGCAAGGACGAAGAAGACGAGGAGCTCAAGCACAAACTTCCGCCGCTCGAAGCCGGACAGAAGCTGACGCTGAAGTCGCTTCTGCCCGAACAGCATTTCACCGAGCCGCCCCCGCGTTTCAACGAAGCTTCGCTGGTAAAGGAGTTGGAGGAACGCGGCATTGGCCGGCCTTCCACCTACGCCACGATTCTCAGCACCATCCAAGAGCGCATGTACGCGCAGAAAATCGGCGGCAAGTTCGTGCCCACCGAGATTGGCCTGGTGGTCACCGATCTGTTGGTCGAAAACTTCAAAGATATTTTCGACTTCCAATACACCGCGCGCCTGGAGGAAGAACTCGACGAGATTGAAGAAGGCAAGCAGACGGGCAACGACGCGCTCACCGAGTTTTACCACAAATTCTCCAAGGATCTCCGCTACGCCGAGAAACACATGGAAAACATCAAGCGTATGGAGAAACCGACCGACGAGAAGTGTGAACTCTGTGGTGCGCCGCTGGTCATCAAGTGGGGCAAGCACGGCTCGTTCTATGCTTGCAGCACCTACGACAAGGAAAATCCCGACAGCTGCAAGTTCACCAAAGAGAATCCCATCAATTTGCCCGACCTCGACTCGGCCGATCTGCAGGAGACGGCACAGGAGGAATACTGCGAAAATTGTGGCCGCGTCATGGTGCTGAAGCGCGGACGCTTCGGCCAGTTCATGGCCTGCACCGGCTATCCCGACTGCAAGACCACGCGGCGGCTCGATCAGGGCAAGAAAGTGCCCGACATTCCGCTCGATGAAACCTGCCCGCTGTGCAAACGCAACCTGATTCTGCGCCACGGGCGTTACGGCGAATTCACTTCGTGCAGCGGATATCCCGACTGCAAATACGTGAAGCAGAATTTCATCGGCATGAAGTGCCCGGAATGCAAAGAAGGCGAGCTCGTCGAAAAACGAGCGCGCAAGGGCAACACTTTTTACGGATGCGGAAATTATCCCAAATGCAAATTCACGTCCGCCGCCAAACCCATTCCTGAAAAGTGTCCAGACTGCGGCCACGAGTACCTGGTGGAGCGAATGCGGAAAGACGGACCGGTCATTGCCTGTCCCAATAAAGAATGCGATTACGAGCGCGCGCTCGAAGTGGCGGCAGCGAACGTTTCGAAGGCCTGACACGCACGCTGCCAGGATAAGAATTTGGAAAGACAGACGCTGGAGAACGATAAGACGTTAAGACATCAACCAGGAGGCGAAAAAATATGGCGAAGAAGGCGACCCCCCACGACGCGCAGTTGGTTATGCAACTCTACGATCTCCGCCGCGAAGCGGAGATGCGCAAGGCACGAAATTTTCTGGTGGCCGATTTCTGGCCACAGAGCGCCGACGATGTCGTCAAGCTCGTGAACTCATTTGGCAGTCAGGAAAATGCGTGGCTGCGCCAGGTAACCGGCTACTGGGATATAGCGACGACGTTCGTGTTGCAAGGCGCGCTCAATGAAGAGCTCTTTGTGCAGCCGGGGTGCAGCGGAGAAATGTTCTTTATCTTTGCCAAGATCCATCCCTTCCTGAAAGAGATTCGCGAGAAGCTGAACAATCCCGAATTGTTTCAGCATATCGAGCAGGTGGTGACCGGATCGAAGGCCGCCCGCAAGCGCCTGGAGAAGGTCTCAAAAAATGTCGAGAACCGCCGCAAAGCAATGGCCAAGCCCGCTAAACCAGCGGCCAAGGCTTGACCTCGAACAAACATCGTCCGTTAATCTGTGATCCCGCGCACGTGTTTGCCGGCGCCCATCTGCTATCCTTACATACGTTGTGCGGATGCTCTGGTGGTTTCTCATCCTGGGAGTCAGTATTGTGGTGGTCGTCTCGGTTGCGCTTACGATCTATATGCGGGTTCGCCAGCAAATGAAGCGCTCGGCGTCGCACAAAGCGGAACCCGACGGCCTCGACCACTCCTCGCCTGAGGCCTGATTCCCTGGACTTCCAGAGCAAAGTTCGTAACCGAGCTCGTGACGAGGTTCGTACACAGGTTCACTGAGCAAAGCCGGCTACGAAAATCCGCACAAGGAAAGGAAAGCCATGTCGCAAGCAGATTCGCAAATTCTCGCCCAGCAGAATCCGGCGGTGACTCGGGAGCAGGATCGGGTAAGGGAATACTCAAAGCAGGCGGCCATCGTGATCGCGGCCAGCCTCTTTGTCGCCTTGTGCGCGCGCGTGAGTGTTCCGCTGCCCTTTACTCCGGTTCCACTGACCCTGCAAAATTTCGGAGTGCTCGCCGTGGGCTTGCTCCTCGGTTCGCGTCGTGGTTTCGCCGCCCTCGCCCTCTACCTGCTCGAAGGCGCAATCGGTCTGCCCGTATTCAGCATGGGCGCCGGAATCGCCTATCTGCTCGGCCCGACCGGTGGATTCCTGATCGCCTACCCGCTAGTCGCCTTCATCGCCGGCTACATCTACGAGCACAGCTCACGCCGCTTCGTCTGGGCCGCGTTTTCCGCCATGGTTGCGGAAGTGGTGCTCTTCGCTAGCGGTCTCAGTTGGCTAGTGGTGCTCACGCACTCCGTTGCTCAGGCCGTCAGGTTTGGCCTCTACTGGTTTGTGTTTGCGGAAGTCATCAAGGTGCTCATGGCCGCCGGCGTCGCCGCGCGCTGGCAGCAGCGGATTGCTGCCTCTCGCTGACAGGCTTTGTGTGGCGCAGGTTTCGGGTAGGGTATGGCTTTCGCCATGCCGCTGCGTCACAATAAAAATTCGGGCTTTAGCCCCTGAGGGTTGCGCCTCGTACTGTGAAACATTACTGATACGCGCCGGCACGCTTTATAGAACAGGATTACGGAATCTTATGAGTACGGTATCTTCTCCAGTTCGTGAAATCACTGTAGCGCACAGCCCCGACTCCGACGACGCCTTCATGTTTTACGGCCTGGCCACGAGCAAAGTGCGCGTGCCCGGACTGAAATTCAATCACACCCTTTGCGACATCGAGACGCTGAACCGGCAGGCGCAGGAAGGCGACGGGGTTTACGACGTGACTGCGATTTCGTTCCACGCCTATCCCTACATTCAGGACAAATATGCGCTGATGTCGTGCGGCGGCAGTGTGGGTGACGGTTACGGTCCCATGCTGGTTGCCACCCGGCCGTTCACGCCGGACGATATTAAGGACAAGAGAATTGCTGTGCCCGGCAAACTCACCACCGCCTACCTGGCGCTTGAATTGTTCGCACCCGGCATTGAGGTGGAGGTTGTCCCCTTCGATCAGATCATCCCGCAGATTCTCGAGGGCAAACAGGAAGCCGGCCTCATTATCCACGAAGGCCAACTGACCTACGACAAATCGGGACTGCACCGCGTGGTCGATCTCGGCCGATGGTGGCAGAAGGTGACGGGACTTCCTCTGCCGCTCGGAGGCAATGCCATTCGGCGTTCCCTCGGCCGTGAGACGATCGCCAGCGTTACGCAAGCGCTGCGCGAGAGCATCCAATACGCCATCGATCATCGTGAAGAAGCGCTTGCCTACGCCATGCAGTTTGCCCGCGATCTCGATGCCCAACTCGCCGATAAATTCGTGGGCATGTACGTCAACGAGCGCACCCTCGACTACGGCGACGACGGCAGGGAAGCGGTTCGCCGTCTGCTCGATATGGGACACAAGGCCGGCATTATTCCGCAGAGGCCGCGCGTGGAGTGGGTGTAAGGAAGCTCTTGGCTATTGGCTGGTGGCTTTTAGCTTTCTGGTTCCACGGTCGTAGAGCGATTGCGGATGCGGTCGGCTAAGAGCTAAAAGCCAAGAGCCGCAGTTATCATAAGCACATGCGGCGCGACAACGGTGCCCAGACTTTGCTCATCGATGCCGATGACACCCTCTGGGAAAATAACATCTATTTCGAGCGGGCGATCGCCGAGTTCATCTCGTTCCTCGACCATCGCCAACACTCGCCCGAAGCCGTCCGCTTGGTGCTCAACGACGTGGAGCGGGATTCCATCGTTAAGCACGGCTACGGTCTGCACAGCTTCGCGCAATCACTGGTTGAGACTTTTGAGAAGCTCTCCGTCGACCCCGTCACTCCCGAATTGCACGAAAGCATTCGCAGTTTCGCCCACCAGATCGCCGATCATCCCATCGAAATTATTCCCGGCGTGCCCGAGGCTCTGCAGTATCTCGGCGAACGTCACCACCTCATCCTCATGACCAAAGGAAATCCCGCCGAGCAATCCGGCAAAGTCGAGCGGTCAGGGTTGAAGGAATACTTTTCCGCCGTCGAGATTGTGGCCGAGAAAGATGAATCCACTTACCGCTCGGCTGTCGCCAAGTACGGGCTTTCGGAAGACGTGACCTGGATGGTCGGCAACAGCCCGAAGTCCGACATCAACCCCGCGCTCGCTGCGGGTCTGAACGCTGTTTTCGTTCCTCATGGGAACACCTGGATTCTCGAGCACGAAGAACTCGCGGTCACCCCGCCATCCCAGCGTCTGCTCGTAGTCGATCGGTTCAGCGATCTTGCGAAACACTTCTAGGATCGTAACGTCATGGCGCTGCCAAAAACAAAACTGCCCTTGTATCTCACAATCGCAGGAGATACATGGGCAGTTAGTCAGAGTCACCTTATTTACTGAACCGTAATATCAACCGGCACAGAGGGAATCCCGTTCGCGATCACTACCAACGTGCTCGCGCCGGTTTCAATCGTCGACGGCACATCAAAGTTGGTCGAAACCGTCGCCGAGCCAGTCGCCACGCCCATGCTGCTGTGGTCGTGGGTTCTAGCGTAGAACACGTGTTTCGTGCTGTTATTCGTGATCTGTACCAGCGGATAGTTGGTGGCGAATTGGAATTCGTCTCCAAACGAACCGGCCTGTGATAGTCCGTTGAACTGCGTGCCCGAAATCGGGTAAGTCGATCCCGGAGTCACGCTTGTCGGATAACTCGAAATGGTCGGTTGCCACGAGCTCTGGTAAGTGCCCGTGGAAGTATAGACTTCGGTTTCCCCGCCTCCGACCAATACTTGACCGTTCGGTAAAATCATCAGGCTACCGGGCGTGAACGGACCCGCGGTAAACGTGGTCCCGTTGAATAAGTAGGAAGTCCCCGAGTCGCCTTCCACCAGCACGTCGCCATTGGTCAGTAGCACGGCAAACGAATCGCCGGCGTTATCACCATTGGGGAAGACTGGCCCAACGGTCCACGTGTCGGTGAGGCTGTCGTAAATGGCCGTATTTCCCGCTCCGTTGTTCTTCGTATAAGATCCGGTGGCGAATACTGTGCCGTCGGGACGAAGAATAGCGGGCCCGATCTCCCCAGGCGGGTAGTAACACTTGTTCTTGGGGGGATAGTTCAGGCAGCCAAACGGCGAGGGCGAATGCAGGTCGACGATCGTGGTTCCCGCCGTCGCCCATTTGGGGCTACCAGATGTAGCATCGTAGATTTCCGAGTTCGGAGCGTCTTTCACATCGCAGGTAAGAACCGATCCGCTCGCCAGCAGGGTCCAACCCTCCTCGGCGTTGAAATCCTTTTTACCTTTCGAACTTACCTTACTCCAGGTCATCGTCGTGGGGTCGAGCAGGGCATCCTTCTTGGTCAGTTTGTTTCCGATTAAATAGGTGCCGTTCGCCAGCACCGTCGACGGCGAGTCCCCAATATTGGTCCATCCCTTCGGCGGATTCACGGTAGTCCAGGTATTGGCCACCGGGTCATAAACGGCGCCCTGGTTGGTGAGCGTAAACTCGCCGCCGCAGTTGGAGTACTCACCGCCCTCAAGCAGCAAGCGTCCATCCGCCAACACTGCGGAAGCGGTCGCGTACGGTGCATATCCGGCGGGTAGACTGGCGAGTTGCGTCCAGGTGCCGTTGACGTAGCTCCCCGTATTATCGGGCGTGAGCCGCCAAAAATCGGAGCAGTTGCCTCCTTGAACCATCACCGTACCATCGGTCAGTTGGAAGCTGTAGATGATTCCGTCGGGCGGTTGATTCTTGAGTGGTGTCAGCGTCTGGGCTAGCGCGCTCCCAGACACGACGAGCAGTACCACAAAGACTGTGAGAAGAAACTTCTTGGACAAGATACACGACCTTTCTTGATGGCTGCCGCTGGCAGCGGGCACAGAACTTTTCCACAAAGTTGAACCACTTGGCATTTGGAGTCCTCCCCGGGGGCGGTAGGCGCAGGCGGTCCATAATAGCAAAAGACGCCGGGAATGGGTAGTGTTGAAAAACGGCGTCCGGGGCGGGGTTTGGGCCTTTGCCTGAGTCCGATTTCCGAGCCGCCGATCGCCCCGCTTCAACTAGGCCCTAAAACCAGGCCAAAAAAGACACAAGCCGGGAGCCCGGAATTTCTTCCGGTCCCGGCCTGCGCTTCTTTCAACTTGGCAGCCGACTCAGTTGCTCGGCGTCGTCCCCGCGTCGGCGGTGGTGGCGGTGGTGGTAGCCGTTGGCGTTGTTGCTGCTGCGGTAGTCGCCGCAGTTGCGTTCGCCGTGCTGTAGCGCGTAAGCCGCGGATAGAACGGAGTCACCTCAAACGGCATCTTGTCGCGCGCCGAGGTGATGGCCACCGGTTGCGACTTCACGATCTCTACTTTGTCGTCCCACGGATTCAATTTGACTCGTCCGCCCAAAGGCAGCGCGGCGATCTGGTCCAGTTTGTTCCAGTCGAGCGCCGGAGCCGAGGTGGCGAGTTGCGCCAGCCGCGTCACCGTTCCGTTTTCCGCGATGTTGTTGCCCAGGTGCGCTTGCAGCAGAGCGCTCAGTTGTGGAGCGCGCGCCTGCAACGCCTTGATGAAAAGCCCGGCCGAGTCCAGTTTCTGCGCATAGGGCGAGTTCTTCAGCATCTCGATCGCTTTCTTGTCTGCCGCCGTTTCCTCTTCCGGAATGTGCTTGAAACCGAGGTTCTGGTAAGTCACTTCGTCCGAAAATAGCATGCGGTCATTGAACGCGTATTGGCTGCCCAGGTTATGTCCCAGAACGATGTGCGCCAGTTCGTGCGACAGCACCATGGCCAGGCTGCCCTCATCGGGAAGCACGTCGATCAACCCGCGGCTCACCACAATCGTGTTGCCGACGCTGAAAGTTTCCAGCGGAGAAGTCGTTAGCACCCGCGTCCGCACTGGCCGCGGCAGTTCGATGTTGTTGGTGATTTCGAGGTTATTCACCACGGTTTGCAGAATCTTGTCCACATCGCCTTCCGGCGCCAGCAGTCCGGCGCGTTCCAGCCGCTCCACGACGTTGTCTTCCGCCTGCTGCTGCCATTCGCGCTCGGCGGCCAGCGGAGTCGCATCCTGGGCGGATGGCGTATCGTCCTTTACGCTGTCCACGCGGATGTTGGTCAGTTCGTCATTCGCCGCGCCTGTCTTCAGGTTGTATCCCCACATGCGGGTCTGCGCCTTAAACGCAATCTTGTTGACGTGTCCCGCCGTGAAGTCGCCTTCTTCGCTGTAGATGTACGATGGCACCCAATAACCCGGAACCAGGTTCAAGCGCCAGGCGTCCATGTGAAAGTAGTAGTTGTTGCGCTGCGGACGCGCATACGTGCCATTCAAGCGCACGATATTGAAATCCTGATCCTCGACCCAGATGCGTCCGAGGAAGCGTCCGCGCCCAGCATCTTTTTTCGGAGTCAGATCGAATACCAGGCAGCGCACGTCGCCGAGAAATTCCCGCCGCGCGTAGTGGAAATCATAGTGCGCGCGGTCAAAGTCGTTGCGGTCGGCAAAGATCATCCACGAAAAACCCAGCGGCTGGTACTGGAACTTGAACTTCTTCGTGAACTCGCCGAGAAGATGTTTCTCCATGCTGTCGTTTTTGGTGTCTTTACCTTTGCCGTCAAGGTAGTCGCTCCGGTCGATCGATTCGCTCAAGTCCATGCGCCCCAGAAAATAATGGTCATCCTGCGGAATCGGCCCCAGTTGCGGATCTTGCGTCAGGTTTTGCAGATAGGTCTCCACCACGGGAGTGCGCTGCGACAAAAACTTGATCAATTCTTTTTCGCGCATGATCACGCGGTCGACCACTTGATCCATCGTAGTCGGCGGCCCCGGATTCACCGGAGCCTGACCGGTCTGCGCCGGACTGGCTTGCGCCTGCGCGGGCTGCGTTGCCGCCGGTTGTGGGTTCTCCGAAGCGGACGCCGGCTGCTGGGCCGCTGCCGTCAGGCTTACCGCCAGCAGAACCAAAACCATCCAGTTCATACTGCTCACGAACGTGTTCATTTTCCGCATGACCATCATCTCCAAAGTTTCAATACGCCAGTTGAAATACCACGTGCACAATTGCTGTCGATTCCACCGCCTGCCCGTTGCGCTGGGCCGGCTTGAAATGCATTTTGTTGGCCGCGGCGATCGCGGCTTCATCCAGTCCATGGCCCAATCCCCGCACCACCCGATTCACGTGCAGCTGTCCATTCGCCGCGAACTCCACTTCCAGCAGGACCTCGCCTTCCAGTTTCAGATTTCTCGCTTCCTCCGTGTACACCGGATTCGGCTTGAAAGTGATCTCGACCGGCGTCGCGGCTACGGCGTCCACACGCTGAACATGCGGCGTGTTCTGCGCCACCACCTGTGAGCCGAAGTTGGAAGCCTGCACCCCGCGTCCACTTCTGCGTCCGTCTCCCTGTCCGGCGGTTGCAACCCCGCTGCCAAAATCGGCGCTCGCCACCGTTCCCTTAATACCTTTGGCGCCGCCAGACCCGTTCCCTTGGCCTGGTCCTACCGGCAGGTCGAACGAACCTGCCACCGCCGCCACCAGTTTCCCGTTCGGTTTTCCGTTATCGCTCGGCTTCAGTCCATTGGGATCGCCGAACCCGCCCGTCTGTACTTTCGCAATCGGAGCATTCACCGTCGGCGTCACCGAACTGCCCCCAAAATCTCCCGTGTGAATCGGCACCGGCCGCGCTCCACTGACTGGAACTAATACCGCCGGCGCGAAGTTATTCACCACTACCTTCGGGGGCTCAATCTCCTGCGGTTTCGGCTTGGGTGCATGGACTTCCGGCGGAACCACCAACTTCGGTTTCTCAAACACCGGAGCTGGAGGCAGCAACTTGGCATGAACCGGCAACGGCTTGGGCTTGGGCAGCCGCTCCGGCTTCAGCGCCGGCCGCGGTACCAACTCTGTCACCTGATAGGTCACGCTCGGCAGCAGCGTATCGGAGGTCATAACTCCGATGACCATCAGGAGCAGAATCAGGCCGGTGAGAAGCCCGTAGCTGGTGGCAAAAGTCCGCCAGTTCCACTTCTTTTCCGGCAACAAACCGAGTTGAAAACCGCCGTCTTGCGTAGGCATTCCTATGACTCCAAAAGGGGGCCCAGGCTGGGGAGAGCGCTTGGCTTGGAGTCTTCACCTTATGGGAGTTTGGGCAGGGGGTAAACGTGTCCCTTGCGCGTGTCCTTTGGTAACCAGGCTAGATATTTTGAGGGATTGCGCGGATGTCCAGTTACTTCGGTGCCGCCGCCCGTCGGCGCGCGAAAAAGTAGAACACCGGAATGCCCGCCAGAATCGCCAGGCATCCGCCCGCCGAGCTTTTTAAATTATCGGTGAACGTGTAGTAAAGAAGTGCCGCGGATGCCAGCACAAACAGCGCCGGAACCACCGGATATCCCCAGACGCGATACGGCCGATAGGCGTTCGGATCGCGCCGCCGGAAAACGAACACCGTGCTGCCGGCGATCATGTAGAACATCCACTCCGCGAAAATTGCCAGCGAAAAGAATTGCCGGAAACTGCCGCCGAGTAGCAGAAGAACGATCGCCAGTCCGCACTGCACCACAATCGCCACCGATGGGGTGTGAAAGCGTGGATGAACCTCGGCGATTGCCTTGAAGAAGTATCCATCGCGCGCCATGGCAAACGGGACGCGCGCTCCGCTCATGATGGTGCCGTTTAAAGTGACGAGCATGGAAACCGCCATGCCCGCCGACACCAAACTCGCGCCCGCGCGCCCCAGCACCAGCGCCACCGCATCCGAAGCCGGACGCTGCGAAGCCGCCACCGCCGCCGCCGGCAGCACGTACTGCACCGCCGCGTTCACCAGGATGTAAAGCGCGCCCACGGTCGCCACGCCCCAAATCAACGCCAGCGGAATATTGCGCTGCGGATCCCGGATCTCGCCCGCCACCATGTTCAGATCGTTCCAGCCGTCGTAAGCCCAAAGCGCAGCCACCAGGGCGGCAAAAAATCCAGCCACGCCACCCTTTGCCCCAACAAATTCGGTAGCGAAATTCGCCCACGTCCCTCCGCGATAGGAAAAACCGATCACGACGATTCCGAGGATGATCGCAACCTTGAGCAAGGTGAAGAGAAACTGAAATTCTCCCGCCCGGCGCACGCCTATGTAGTTCAGCCACGAAATCAGCACTGTGGCAACGATTGCCACCAGTTGCCCGTAGTTGACGGCGAAGGGATGCGCGATACAAGCCTGCGAGAAAAAAGAAAAAACCGGAAATGTTCCCAGGATCCGCACCAGCCCAGTAGTGACGGTAGCAATCGAAGCCGGCTTGGCAATCAGAAACCAAGTCCACGAATAGAGAAACCCCGCCAGCGGCCCGTACGCATCGCGAACGTAAACATACTCGCCGCCCGCCTGTGGCTTCATCGCTCCCAATTCGGAATAGGTAAGTGCGCCAAAAAAGGAAAGCAGCCCGCCAACCATCCAGGCGAGATAGACAAGTTGTGCCGTCCCGACCGCCTGCATCATCTCGGACGGAACCAAAAAAATTCCGCTGCCGATAATCGTCCCCACGACCACCGCGCCAGCGTGCGACAGACCAAGGTCGCGTGCCAGTTCCGGGCGGGAATTGAAGCCTTTTTTGCGTTGGTTCATATTTTCTTGCGGCAACTTCTTAACCGCAGAGTTCGCTGAGAGCGCCGAGAAAATCTGGCTCAAACCATTTGGTTTGAGAATAAGACTCTGCGTGCTCCACAATCTCCGCGGTTCAAGTTTCCAGCTCATGCCGCAGCAACCCGCTCGCCGCGTAACCGATTCCAAACGTCACCGACGTCCCAATTACCACCCACCATGTCCAGGCCACCCGGGAACCAAGCCACAAGTAAAGCTCCGTCGCAAGTCCCGCAGCCATGCCCACCATCGCCCCCCGCTGATTAGCGCGCCGAGTCAGCACACCCAGCAGAAACACTCCAAGCAACGCCCCATAAGCCACGGATGCGATTTGCAGCCCGACCTCCACCACGCGCCCCACCCGATGCAGCGCCAGCACCGCCAGGCCGAACAGCACGAGCGCCCACGCGACCGTCGCCAGCCGCGCCATGCGCAAGCGCGCCGCGTCGCTCAGCACCGGACCAGAGGCGGGACGAAAGCGAAGATAGAAATCCATAATCGAACTCGACGACAGCGAGTTCAATGCCGCGCTCAAGTTCGACATGGCTGCCGCCAGAATCGCGGCGATCAACAGTCCCGCAATCCCATGCGGCATGCGGTTCACAATGAACGTTGGATAAATTCTGTCGGCCCGTCCAAATGCCGCCGACGGAACCCGGTAATAAGCAAACAGCATCACGCCCACGATGAGAAATAATCCAAACTGAAAAAATACAGCCACGCCACTCGCGAGCAACGCCAGCACCGACTGCCGCTGATTGCGCGCCGCTAGCAATCTCTGCACGATGAGCTGATCGGTGCCGTGGCTGGCCGTGGTCAAAAAGGCCCCGCCCACAATTCCCGCCCATAGCGTGTAAGGCTTCGCAACGCCGCCAGCCCGCCCTCAAACGTGTAGATCAAAGTCAGCAGCGTAATGATGGCAATCGAGGCGACCTCGCCTGTGCCCAGCGCAATCGAGACCACAATGGATACGGCGTAGACCCGCACTCCCTCAGCCGCTGCCCGCGTCAGCAGAAACAGGCTCGCCGTCAGCGTGCGCAACCCGGGACCAAAGCGCCGCTCAATCAGTTGATAAGCCGTATACAACTCGCCGCGAAAATATTGCGGCAGCAGCACGAAACTAATAATGACACGCCCGACCACATAGCCCATCACCACTTGCAGAAAAGTAAGATTCGAATCGTAGGCGAGTCCGGGAATACTGATGATGGTCAGCGTGCTCGTTTCCGCGGCCACAATCGAGAGCGCAATCGCCCACCAGGGAATCTCGCGGTCGGCGAGAAAATAATCCCGCATCGTCCGCTGCCGCTTGCGGAAACGCAGCCCAAACAGCGTGATGCCAGCCAGGTACGCCGCAATAATCAGCAGGTCGATCCGATTTAGTCCCAAACGATTCCTTATAAGTAGAGACGCGGCTCGCCGCGTCTCCCGCAGCCAGCGGTTGGCTGCATTGTACAAGCATGTTCGGAGACCGGAACCGACAAGCGAACCTGTGTTAGAACTACCCCAATGCCCTACTATCTCGCCATCGACGGCGGAGGTACCAAAACGCGATGCCTGCTCGCTGACGAAACGACCGTACTCGCCAATGCGACGGCCGGCGGCAGCAATATCGTTCGTCTCGGCGAGCAGCCGGCAAGGGAAGCTTTGCATACGGCTGTTCGCAAGGTCTGCACTACTGCCAAAATTTCTCCCGCTCAGATCGGCGCTGTCTGCATCGGCGCTGCCGGCGCTGCTCGGCCCGAGATCGCCGCGAAGATTCGCAACATCCTCGCCGAACTAATGGGAGTGACGCCAGTCAGCATCGAAGTTGTCGGTGATGCTGAGATCGCTCTTGAAGCCGCTTTCGGCGCTGGTCCGGGCGTGATCGCGATCGCCGGCACCGGTTCCATCGCGTATGGCCGCGACGCTGCCGGTCGCATCGTGCGCGCGGGAGGCTGGGGGTTTGCCATTTCCGACGAAGGCTCCGGCCACTGGATCGGACGCCGCGCTATTTCCGCCGTAGTGAATGCCCACGATCAAGGCGGTGAAACCGCGCTCGCTGCCATGATCCTCCGAGCATGGAAAATCACGACCTTCGACGAACTCGTGCAGCAAGCGAACTCAACTCCGCCGCCTGATTTCCCGCGTCTGTTTCCCGTAGTCCTGCGCGCTGCCGACGAGGGCGATGCCATCGCCCGCGATCTTCTGGAGCAGGCTGGCGCAAAGTTGGCGAACCTAGCGGCCATCGTAGTCCGCCGCCTTGCGCCTCAAACTTCGGTAGCAGGGCCCGCCGCAGCTCCGCTGGCTAGGGCTGTGCTTCCAGTTGCAGTGGCCATGACGGGCAGTGTCTTTCGTCAGTCTTCCGTAGTGCGCCAGATTTTTTACAATACGCTCGAGCAAAACTTTCCCGGCATCGACGTGCGCCAAGACTTGGCCGATCCCGTACAAGGCGCGCTAGCCAGGGCAAGACAAACGTAGAGACGGGGCTCGCCCCGTCTCGCGCAAGCTGATCAAAAATGTCTAAGACATCTGATACTTTAAGGTCCGCAGACGAGCTTCTGAACGAAACCGCGCTGCCCCCGGCGCCGTCGAATGCGCCCACCGATCTTCTTCACGCCGCTGCCGATCCCGCGCTCACCGAGGATTTCGCTCTGTCGCTGCTGAAGCGCACAGACTTGCATCCGGAAGTCATTGAGCAACTTGCGCGGAACGCCAGCGCACTCAAGAGCCGTAAAGTGAAGGTCGCGCTGGCGAGCCATCCGCAAACCCCGCGCCATGTGTCGGTGCCGCTCGCGCGCCAGTTCTACACTTTCGATTTGATGAAAGTTGCGCTCGCGCCCAGTGTTCCCGCCGACGTGAAGGTTGCCGTCGACGACGTCCTCATCTCGCGGCTGAAAGCTGTCACCATCGGAGAACGCCTGACGCTGGCGCGCCGCGCCTCCGGCAGAGTAGCCGCGGCGCTCCTGCTGGATGCGGAGAATGCCGGAGCCGCAATCGCCGATTCGGAGCCCGCCGATGCAAAGGCCGCCCACGCGAAGGCGTCGAAGCGCGCAGCCCGCCAGGCCCGAATCTTGCCGGTCGCGCTCGACAACCCGCGACTCACCGAAGCTCTCGTTATCAACTCTGTGCTAAGCCCCGCCGCCGGCGCCGCGCTGGTCGAAGCCGTAGCCCGGCACGCGAAGTGGTCTCGCCGCAAGGAAATTCGCGCCGCGCTTCTGCGAACCGAGCATCTTTCTTTAGCGCGCGCCCTGGAGTTCAGCCGGGAAATCCCCGCCGCGCAGCTGCAAGAAATACTCGCCAGTTCGCGTCTCCCAGAAAAGATTAAAGACCA
>JBEKED010000044.1:0-16179 GCA_050014035.1 Terriglobales bacterium | reverse complement strand
GAACGCTGCCCTGTCACGGCAGAGGTCGCGAGTTCGAGTCTCGTCGTCCCCGCCAATTTTTTCAGCAATTTACCACGAACTGCTGAAAACGCGCCGCGTTCGGACCGACAAGTCCAACAGCTTACACACAGAATGTGTTGCATCGGCGGCGGAAGCTGATTTCAAAGTTGGTATCTGCACTGCAAGTGCATCTGGGCACTAAGGATCGCATTGAGCTAATGCCCGTTGAGATCCCCGAAGACTTTTACAACTTAGACTTGTCGCGACCTAACGCTGACACTCGTAGGTTTTCAGCTGCGGCTTACGGCCCATCCACCCTTGGTCTTTCAATCCCAGAAGTGCTCACGCTGGATCAAGTAGCACCTCTACCAGCAGATTTGCGGCGTTTTCGAGAGCGTTTGGATCGGGACGACGTCTACGCAAATGAAACTGGTCGGGGCGCGTCCAGATGTGAACACCCGAAATATATGATTACCGGCTGGCCGAAAACGTCTGTTTTTGAACCACTACCAGACGCTGGTTTCGATCCGTTGAGAATCAGAGGTTGGACGAACGCCAATGGCGGTGGGAGAGGAATGACTGTCGTGAACCGCTCGATCTACAAGATCTAGGGTGGCTCAGAATCGCGCAAGCGATCCTCTCAACTACCAATTAGAAAGTGATCTTGCCTTGAATCTGACCTACCCGACCCGCTGGCAGTCCGGGGTAGAACGATCCATAAGGCCCGGTGGGCGGAGCTGTCATGTTCGTGATCTGACCGCAGTCCGCTGACGTAACGCATCCGGGAGTATAGAGGCCGCTCGGGTTCTGAAAGTTCAGGTGGTTGAAGACGTTATAAGTGTTAGCGCCCACCATGAACTTCACATTTTCCGTAAGTTGGAAATTCTTACCAACCGAGAGATCGGCGTTAAAGAATGCCGGTCCCCGGTACTGATTGCGGGTCTGGGTTGGGAACGCGGCCAATCCATTGGCGCTTACAAATTCATTGCCATTGAAGCATTGGCTTAATCCACTGGAGCAGTTTTGCTGCGGGGGTCCTAGCGCCTGTACGGGTGTGTACTTGGAAGTAAACACATTCGCTGTCGTGCCATCGACCACGGTGTAGGGAAGGCCGCTGCGAGCGGTGAAGGTTTGCGACAATATCCACCCACTAGCGCCCCTGTCAGGAATCGGCTTATTGTTGATAAATCCTGGTTTCGTCAACTGTGGAAGCCCGTGCGGCTTCGGCGCAAAGTGGTTATCGTGAAAAAGAGAACACGTCTTTCCTCGGCCAGCTTTCCCGGCCACTCATTTTTCCGCAGTGCTTGGCCGGATACTTTTCCGCAAGTCACTCCCCCTTGTGGCTATAAACACGTCCGTCTGTGACCCGGCGCACAGCGGCGTGTGTGCGCTCCGGTGTAACTGAGAGACTGCACTTTTATGAATGCCTTCAAGGATGCAGGGCACCTGTTTCGGCTGGCCGCCGTTTTCGTCATCGGCATCCTCGCGTTTTTGGGAATACGTGCCGTTCTCGTGCCGAAGAGCTTCGGGCAGTATGGACACTACCGCGGTGATGCCTTAGCCGAAGTCGCCGCCCGCCCGGTGAGCTTCGCCGGCCACCAGGCTTGCGAAGATTGCCACACCGACGTCCTGGAAAAAAAGAAAAGCGGTCGGCATGCGCACGTCAACTGCGAGGCATGCCACGGAGCACTGGAGAAACATGCCAACGACCCCGGCTCCGTGCAACCCGCCAAACTCGATACGGCGGTGCTGTGCGTTCGCTGTCACGAGGCAAACATCGCCAAACCGAAAGGATTCCCGCAAGTCGCTTCCGCCGACCACTCTAACGGAATGCCCTGTGATACCTGCCACCAGCCGCACAGTCCGGCCATCGACACCGGAGATGCGACCGAACAGACGGCCAAAGTGTCGACCGGAGCAACGACCGGAGGGAAGAAATGAGCGTCACTCGGCGTCACATACTGCTTCTGTTGCCGGCGGCGGCCGTTGCCTGGAAACACGTCCTGGCCGGGACGCCGGAAGTGTCGCCCAATTACAAATTGTCCGAGCACTGGTGGAGCATGTTGATCGACCTCCCCAAGTGCATCGGTTGCGGAAACTGCGTGCGGGCCTGTCAGACCGAGAACGATGTACCGGACGGATACTTCCGTACGTGGGTCGAACGCTATCACGTGACGGACTACGACATTGAAAATCCGCACGTGGACTCGCCCGACGGCGCCAAGGAGGGATTCCCGCCGAGCAAGGAAAAGGGTGGAAAGAACTTCTTCGTGCCCAAGATGTGCAATCACTGCGCGGATTCACCTTGTACCCAGGTTTGCCCGGTGGGCGCGACATTTATAGCCCCCGATGGCGTGGTTCTGGTGGACAAGAAATACTGCCTCGGCTGCCGCTATTGCGTGCAGGCCTGCCCTTACGGCTGCCGCTTCATCAACCCGCAGACTATGACCGCCGAGAAATGCACTCTCTGCTATCACCGGATTACCAAAGGCCTGACCACAGCCTGTTGCGAGGCTTGCCCGACCGGCGCCCGCCAGCTGGCGGACTTGAAGAATCCCAACGACCCGATTCACGAGTTCCTGAAGACCCACAACGTTCAGGTCTTGAAACCCTACATGGCGACCCACGCCAAGTTGTTTTACAACGATCTGGATGGTTCCGTGCGATAGGGAGGTTGCTGACCATGCCTGGCGTTGAAGGCTTCATGTATCCGAACGAAGTTGAGCTCCAGTGGAGCGTGCTGATCGTGTTGTATCCGTTTCTCACTGGACTCGTGGCTGGCGCGTTCATTCTGGCTTCGCTGGAGCGTGTTTTCCAAGTAGAGGCGGTGAAGCCCACCTACCGGTTGGCGTTGCTGACGGCTCTGTCCTTCCTGCTGGTCGCGCCGCTGCCACTGCAACTCCACCTCGGACATCCGGAACGCTCGTACGAGATGTACCTGACGCCGCACAAAACGTCTGCCATGGCCATGTTCGGGTTTGTTTATTTGTGGTATCTGATGGCCGTTCTGGTATTCGAGATCTGGCTCGACTACCGGCGTGACATCGTGGTGCTTTCGCAATCCACCACCGGATGGAAACGCCTTATTTACCGGGTGATGACCCTGGGCTCGAGCAACATCAGCGAACACGCACTGCACGTGGATGAACGAGTGGGCTGGGTCATTACCCTTATCGGCATCCCTTCGGCGTTCCTGCTGCACGGATATGTTGGATTCATCTTTGGTTCGATCAAGGCGAACCCGTGGTGGTCGACGCCGCTCATGCCGGTAGTGTTTATCTTCTCGGCCATGGTGTCGGGCATCGCCGCCGTGATGCTGCTTTACATGCTGGCAACGTGGCTTCGCAAGCAGACGATCGACATGCGCTGCGTCGACACGATCGCGAGCTATCTGCTCTACACTTTCATTATCGATTTCAGCCTGGAAATGCTCGACCTGATTCACCGCATCTACGAGTCGGATGAAAGCTTCCGCAGCCTGGATTTCATGGTCCACACCAAGCTGTATATGTCGCATATCGTGGTGCAGATTATTTTTGGCACGGTCACTCCCATCGCGCTTCTCTTCCTGACCCAGGTGTTGAGGCTCGGAGAAATGGCCCGCAAACGCATTTACGCGCTGGCCGGATGCCTGACTCTGATCGGCATTTTTGCCATGCGCTGGAACGTCGTGATCGGAGGGCAGCTGTTTTCCAAGAGTTTCCTGGGATACACGACGTACAAGATGAGCCTGATCACGCGCGAAGGACTTCTGGTGGCCATTGTGCTTACCATTTTGCCTTTGGGCATTCTGTGGGTGCTGGTGAAACTTTTGCCTCCTTGGCCGGAGAAAAAATCTGGAGTGCTCGCCGGCGCTGCGCCTGCACACTGAGTTTCGGGATTAGATCTTCGCGCGCAAGGTTGCGCGCGGTACGTTCGAACAGGTTTGTCGCCAAGTCTCATAGCGGGTGGAGATTGTGGAGATTACCAACGATCTCGACGTCGTAGCGCGGCTTACCGCACGCGTGGAGGACCTGGAACGCCGAATCTCTGTCCTCGAACATCCTTTTTCTGAAATGGCCACGGCCGTTCCCACCAAGCCAGCTACTCCCAAGGCTGCCAGTCCAGTTCCGCACCAGCCAAGCGCTGAAGCTCTTTCGCCGGCAGATGCTGGTGGTGTGTTTTCGGTGCTGGGCAAAGCCATGCTTGGAATCGCGGGTGCTTACGTACTTCGGGCGGTGGCGGAATCGGGCTCAGTTCCAAAGCTGGCAGTCGTTGTTCTGGCGCTTGCTTATGCCGGAATGTGGCTGCTATGGGCAGCGCGAGTTCCAGCGCAGGCGCATTTTGCGAGTACCGTCTATGCCACGACCGCGGTCTTAATCCTCGCTCCCATGCTTTGGGAGCTGACGCTGAAATTCGAGGTCCTACCAACGGCGGTTACTGCGGGCGTCCTCAGTGGGTTCGTAATTGCCGCCTACATTCTTGCCTGGAAGCGCGATCGGACATCGATTGTCTGGGTGGTCAACGGCGCCGCGATGCTCACTTCCCTCGCATTGCTGATCGCGACGCGCGATCTGGTACCGTTCACCTTGTCGCTTCTGCTCATGGCGCTGGCCAGCGAAGTGGCGGGTGCATGTCAACGCTGGCTCAGGCTCAGGCCGCTCGCCGCCGCCTCGGTCGATCTTGCAGTTTTGGTTCTGCTCTACATTTATTCGCGTCCGGAAGGTCCTCCCGCGGAGTACAAAAATGTCGGGACATCAGAGTTGCTTGCGCTCGTGTGCATTCCGTTTCTGATTTATGGAACGAGCGCCGCTTTCCGGACGATCCGGCTGCGCCAGAAAATCAAAATCTTCGAGATCGGCCAAGCTGTCATTGCATTCCTCCTGGCTGCATTTAGCGTGCTGCACTTCGGTGGGAACGCCGGTGCGCTGGCGTTAGGCATTTTCTGTTTGCTGTTCTCGGTCGCGTGTTACACGGCTGCTTATGCCTATTTCGACCGCTACCACGAGGATCTTAACTACCACGTTTATGCCACCTGGAGCGGCGCTCTTTTTCTCGCGGGCAGTTGGTTGCTTCTTCCGACGATGCCGCTGGCGTTGTGTTTGAGCGTGGCTGCGATCGTGGCTACGCTTCTCGGCGCGCGGGCCTCGCGGTTGACGCTTGAATTCCACGGCCTGTTGTTTCTGGCCGCGGCGGCTTACGCATCCGGGCTGCTGGGTTATGCTGCCGGAGCACTCGTCGGAACGTTCCCGGCCGTACCGGGTTGGATCGTCTGGATCGTCGCGGCTTCGGCTATTCCGTGCTACGCAGTTGGCGGGCGCTTCCGCACTGAACAGTGGAACCAGCGATTTCTGCAAACCCTTTCAGCCATTTTGGCGGTGGCGGCGGTGATCGTCTTCCTGGTTTCTGCCCTGGTGTGGCTGGCCGCAATCGGCATGACTCTCGGTGCGTCTCATGTGGCCGTCATCCGCACGCTGATTACTTGCGCCGTCGCGCTCGCGCTTGCCTTCAGCGGTTCGCGCTGGCAGCGGAGTGAACTGGTTTGGATTGCCTATGGAACGCTGGCTTTGGTTACAGCGAAACTGCTGTTTGAAGACTTGCGACATGGACATCCGGGATCGACCGCCGCCTCTATTTTCCTGTATGCCGTGGCTTTGATTCTGGTTCCACGCATGGCGCGAATTGGGCGGCGAAGCTGAAGACTGCGCTCTTCCACCACGGAGGAAACGCGCAAAAGCCCGGCGCCTCGCCCGTCGAGCGGCGCCTACGCGACAAAATGTCTTCTGCCTTATAAACGACACCCATCCCGCCACCGCCAAGATTCTCCGGTTTCTTTGCCACTCGGGAATTGCCTGTCGGCTGACCGCCAACTCCATGGCGTTTATTGACTTGCCTGTCTCACCCACGTAAGATTTGCCCCTGATGATCGGCCAGACCATATCGCACTACCGCATCCTCGAGAAACTGGGCGGTGGAGGAATGGGTGTTGTCTATAAAGCCGAGGACATTCGTCTCCACCGTTTTGTCGCGCTCAAATTTCTGCCCGAAGAAGTGGCCCGAGATGCACAAGCGCTCGCTCGTTTTCAACGCGAAGCGCAAGCTGCCTCGGCGCTGAATCATCCCAACATTTGCATGATCTTTGACATCGGCGAGCAGGACGGTCAAGCATTCATTGCCATGGAGTTTCTGGACGGGCTGACGCTGAAGCATCGTATCGCTGGGCGTCCGATGGACAGCGAACTGATCCTGTCTCTCGCCATTGAGATTGCCGACGCACTGGATGCGGCTCACAGCGAGGGCATTATTCATCGCGACATCAAGCCGGCCAACCTCTTCGTCACCAAACGCGGACACGCCAAGATTCTCGATTTCGGCCTTGCTAAACTGACCCCTTTGACGGGAAAGGCGTCAGAAGCCACGGCGGGCGTTAGTCTTGAGGATCTCACCAGTCCGGGTATGGCCGTTGGGACCGTGGCCTACATGTCGCCGGAGCAAGCCAAAGGCAAAGAACTCGATACACGCACTGACCTGTTTTCTTTCGGCGCCGTGTTGTACGAAATGGTCACCGGTACTGTTCCATTTCGAGGCGACACCTCGGCCGTCATCTTTGACGCCATCCTCAATCGCGCCCCGTTACAGCCGCTGCGCTTCAATCCCGATCTGCCAGCCAGGTTGGAAGAAATCATCAACAAAGCCCTGGAGAAAGACCGGGACATGCGCTACCAGCACGCCTCGGAGATTCGCAGCGACTTGAAACGGTTGCAGCGCGACAGTGCTTCCGGCCGCCAGCCCGCGGCCCAAAGCCAGGAATCAGAAGAGCGCCCAATGCCACCGCGGGCGGCATCTGGACCTGTTCCAGCGGCGGGGAGTGGCCCGGTCGCCGCACAGTCCTCCGCGCCCCACGTCACGGCCAGTGGTTCGAGCATAAGCGCCGCGGCGCGGGAACATAAATTTGGCCTGACGACTGTCCTTGTCGTGGGACTGGTTCTGCTCGCTGCGGGCGGTTTCGGCATTTACTCTCTGCTCAATCGCAGCGGGCCAACTCCGTTTCAGAATTTCAACATCACGCAGATCACGAACACGGGGAAGGCCGAACAGGCTGCGATTTCCCCCGATGGCAAGTACGTCTTGAATGTGCAGAACGATAATGGCCTGCAAAGCTTGTGGCTGCGGAATGTTCCCACCGGCAGTGACACTCAGATTCTCGGGCCAGCGGCGGCGGTTTATCGTTCCCTAGCCTTTTCGCCGGACGGAAACTACGTTTACTTTCGTAAGGCCGGCATCGGCACGCAGAGTGAGTGGGACCTGTACCGCACTCCCGTGCTTGGCGGCACGCCGCAGGTCATTGTCCGAGATATTGATACCGGCATTACATTTTCCCCCGACGGCCGCCGGATGGCTTACGCTCGCGGCAATGATCCAGACGTGGGCAAGTATCGTTTGTTGACCGCCAATACAGATGGCAGCGACGAAACCATCCTCCGCATCGGGCCAAACACCGCGGACGATTTCCCTCGCAATGTCAGCTGGTCGCCAGACGGCAAGCAGATTACATACAGCCTCTACACGTTAGGCGATGCTCTCGGTACGATCAAGGCGTTTGACGTTGCCAGCAAGCAAGTACAGCCTTTTGCGTCTTTCAAGAACGAACTCGCGTTCGACCTCGCGTGGCTGCCGGGCGGTCAATGGCTTCTTGCCATGTACAACGAAAAGGGGCCGAGCTATGGACGCACGCAAATCGGTCTGATTTCTCATGCGGGCGGACCCATCCAGCCCGTCACCCGCGATACGAACAGGTATGAAACGCTGACCCTCTCCGCCGACGGCAAGACCGCTGCCACCGTACAGGTAAAAGGAACCAGCAGTCTGAGTCTGCTTCCGGGCGCTGGGTATCAGGGAAACGCTCCGGTCCAGCCCGTAGCGCAAGTGCAGGAAGTGCAGTCCGTTGCCTGGACCTCCGACGGCAAACTGCTCGTTTCCGACGGTCAAGGCGTGCGCCGGATGAACACCGACGGTGGGCAGCAATCCATGCTACTCAATGATCCCAACTCATGGATCGTCGACATGGCGCGCTGCGGCGACCGATATATCGTTCTCTCCTGGGCCTTCCACGACGGCACGAACCACACCGAGATCTGGCGGGCCAATGCCGACGGGTCCAACCCGAAGCAACTCACCAACCGAGTTTTCGATCACTATCCAGTGTGCTCGGCCGATAGCAAATGGGTTTACTACCACGACTCCGAGGGCCCGCACTTTGCAATGCGAGTGCCTTTGGACGGTGGGCAACCGGAGCCGGTGCCGGCAAGCGATGTTCATGGCATGTATGGCGTGGGAGCCGAGGCCATTTCGCCGGACGGAAAATGGCTGATTTTCAACGCGGAGTTAACCGTGCCCGAAAGCCCGCAATCGGCCGTCAGCAAGCTTGCCTTAGTCAACCTTGACGACACTTCGTCTTCCCCCCGTTTGCTTCAGCCCGACCAACGGATTGCCGAAGCAGGCGGGACCGGCTTCGCCAACACTATGGTTTTCACTCCCGACGGAAAATCGGTGGCCTACGTTATTCGCGACCAGGGAGTGGATAACATTTTTGTACAACCCCTGGATGGCTCGCCCGGCCGCCAGATCACGAACTTCACCTCTGAACACATTGTCGAATTTCAATGGTCCCCGGTCGGGAAAACTCTCGCCGTCGCCCGCGCCCATGACACTTCCGATGTGGTGTTAGTCCGCGAAAAGTAGTCTGTCGACGACTCACGCTCTTCCTCATGTCCGCCGTCACCAGCATCTTCAATGCTTGAGCTCGAGCGCCTCCCGCCATATCGGTTCAGGATTGTGGCTGATGACCGAAGCCGAGGGACCAAGTTGCCGCTCCAGTTCTTTGCGCACGCGGCTGGCTGTGGCTGCTTCCTCGCCTTGGGCGCCGGAAGACAGCAACGATTCGGACTTGAGCAGACTCGCGTAGACAAAGCGTGCCGGGAAGCCCGCGTTTCGTAAGAACGTCGCGTACATGTACCAATCGACACCCTCGCTGTGTTGGTCGTCGAGTTCAGCATCGAGCTGAAGTGCTCTCTGATAGAGCGGTAGCGTCTTGCCGGTTTCGCCGAGCTTCGCTTGTAGTGCTGCCTCCGCTACGTCGGCAAAGCTCTCTGACTTCTTTTCCCCAGTTTGCGCCGCCAGGGTGCGGGCCATTTTGTAGTAGCGTAATGCGACATCGGAGTGATTGACCCGGAGGTTGCAATCGGCCAGCTTCAGCGCCACGCCGACCACCTGGGCCGCGGGTGGCAGGCTGGATGCAGGCCGTCGCACCACCTTCGTGAGGAAGGCCTCGTAGTGATTAATCGCCTCCGCAAACTTGCCTTGCTTCTCCAACACTGTGGCCAGATAAAGATCGACGTCGGCTTGCGACGGGTCGAGCATGAGAGCTTTCTGCCAGCTCACCGCCGCTTCATCGGCATCTCCAAATTGTTGGGCGAGGATGCCGTGATTCACCAGCAGCGCGGCGTCTCTAGGCGCGATCTTGAGCCAACTGTTGGTGAGCCGGTAGGCCTCATCCAGACGCTTCTCCTGGGCTAGGTATCTCAGCCACGCATCGCGGGGCGCCGGATCGGCGGGGTTCGCCTTGATCGCATATTGCCAGGCTGCAACCGACTCCTGCGGGCTACCTTCTTCCAGCGCTTGCCGCGCCAGTCGCGTCTCCAGTGGCGTGTCATAAGGAGCCAGGGCAGCCGCACGCTTCAAATCCGCCAGATTGCTGCTGTGCAGAGCGAAGTAATAGTGCACTTGATCGACACAACCCCAAACCAGCAATGCTGAGGCTGTCCCCACTCGCAAAGCGCGAGCGGCAGAACTCGGTCCGGCCAGCCAGCGCAATGCCCTCATCGTTCTGGTCCCCGCCTCCATCGTGCGGTCGGCAATCTGGGCGCGTGAATTTACCAACAAGGCGGCGATGCGTCCGTCTCGTAATTTCCAGATCGCACCGTCAAGAATGAAGTGGTGAATGTTCACCAGGGCGGTGAAGAGCAAAAAACTCCGCGTGAAATCAAAATGGAATACCAGGCTCGACAGCCAGGGCCCGGGAATGAACAGTGCAATGCCCCCGGCAACCAGAATTGCGAAATAAGAAAAGGGACGCCAAACCCGGCTCGGCGTGGTCGCAGCTTCTCGCTTGGCGTAGTAACTCGTGATCCAGAGATATTGCGCGGAGTGCATTACAGCCAGAACGCCTGTGCTATAGCGGCTCCGCGGAATTTGGAATCCTTCCACCAACGAAAGCAAAGTCGGCGCCAGGAACCAAACGCACTGCGTGGAAAACAGGGTGAACGACGGGATCAGTCTGCGGAATCCCGCCTGCATGGTAAGCCGGGACAGTCCGAAAGCGGAGCACGCCACAAAGGCGACGCCGAGCACGACCTGGGCTCGTGAGCTTATCGTCTGCGGGATGTTGAGCGAGACAAACAGAGGGTCGCCAGAACTTCCAGTGTGCAGGCTCAGCAATAAGACTGCATACGAGATCAGAAATGCTGCATAAAGGGCACGCCGCTCGAGCGTGGAGGGCTGCGCGCCAGCCCGGCGGGCAAACATCATGAAGAGGCCGTAGTTCTGTCCGCTGTAGTGCCAGGGGCTGGCCGTGAGATAGAAAGTGAAGATAAAAGGCAGAGCGCTAATCCAGAAGTGCGAAACTATCACGGTCAGCGCCAGCAGTAGCGTGATGTGGACCGTAAAGATCCTGTATTTTTCAAAATCCTCTTTCGTATGATAGGCGCGATAAATGGTCGCCATGTAATGCGGATAATTGAAGAACAGCGCCAGCATGTAAAACAACACAGACCATGTCAGCGTGCTGCCTGCAGAAGAGAAATAGGCGAGCAGCAATAGAGGAACCGACCACGCGCCGCATCCCACGATTAAATCCAACCATGGGTAATAGATCCAGACGGCTCCACCACGCCTCGCATTTCGATTGTTCTCGGGCATAGTAACCGCGAAGTGCTCCAATGGTACGTAGCTGCTATTCCTTCAGAATTGTAGGTGGACCTTCCTCGGCGTTGGATATCCAAAAGGGCGTGGCCCGAAGTAACCGTGGTCGTGGACGAACCTCAGATGCAGCCGCGGCAGGTGTTATCTGGACAGGGCGTCCGACCCTACTCGAAGACGCCCCTGTTCGGGCAGATCAATTGGGAAGGACTTATTATCCGAGATCGTCGAACTTAAAATTCGTCGGGCTGGTCAGGGCAACGGGTCAGGGCTGCCAGCCATTCGCCACGACCACATCAGGAACGACGTAGACGTCAGGTCAATGCCAGGCTCGGTGGTGCTATAGGACTGCACGTTGTCTCTATAAACGGCTTCTTTCGAACGGCTATATTTCCCGTCATTTCCATTGAAGATTTTGAAGGTATCTACGCCATTCTTCGGGCACCGATTCATGCCGGGAAGAGTTCCCGAAGTCGCCGCGTTAGCTGGGCCTTCGGAAGCCGCGCCCCAAAGTATCGGCGTGCCCCCCGAGGTTCCATTCAGCGCTCCCACCAAGTTTGCCACCTGGTGCTGTATGCAGTTGGGGAAGGTGCTTCCATCCCCCACAATGAAGGATGAGCCCCAGGAGTTAGCGCCCAAGATGTTGGCGAGCCACGTCTGCGAGTAAGTGTTGTAGCTGGCGATATTGGTGAGGTAATAGAGTTCGCTCGCCATCACCGACAGGCCAGCGCCATGCGAGGTCGTGTCGCCATTCTCCCATGGAACACCAAATCCCCACGCGTCGGTTTGCGCCTGGGCAATGGCCACGCCCAGCTGGTTCTCGAGCGTGGTGAGCATAATCGATTGATTCACAGCTAAGCCGCTCGGATTGCCCGCGAGTCCCAGGGCTCTATAGAGCTCGAAGTGTGCAAGGCCGCTGACGTCATACAGGTTGAGAGTATCTTCGTTGCCGGTACCGTAGATCTTGGCGATGTAGTTACTTGCATACTGGGCGGCATCGGTGAGGTAGGTAAGGGGATTAGTGACCGGCAACCCTGGCGGCAGGTTTCCGCCCGCGGACTGCAGCGCAATATATAGTTCGGTGGCGCCAAGTTCCATATCGTCATCCCACACTGTCTCGGGATAGCCGTCAAACGGGACGATCGTGAGCAGGCATCCCGAGGTACAGGTCCCGTCATTAACGGAATTGGCGGGGTCCGGAAGAGAAGTGTTGGCGAGCGCGAATATATCCTCGGCATAGAGGAGCGCCTGGTTCGCCGTAGTCGGATTCGTAGTGCGGTAAAGTTGGTAATATTCGGCGAACGCTGCCGCCATGCGGCCGGCAAGGTTGGGGCTGATCTCGGACCCGGCTGGAGCGGCGACGAATACTGGACGGTAGCAGATGTAGAAGTAGTCGTTGGTGCAGCCTTCGTAGTCGTCAGCCGTCTGCGGCAGCGTCCAGATGTCATACTCCGTCTTGAGATCGTGAAAGTGTGCCCAGTCCTGACTGTTGTCGACTTGGTAATACAGCGTGTCGTTGCCGTAATCCCACATCTTGAGGAGCCAGTTGAAGCCGAACTGGGCTTCGGCCGAGAAGTCGGACGATGAGGGCGCGCCGGAAGCATTTCCGGCGTAAGAGACCGAAGCGGGCGGAGCAGGAGGCCCCACGGGAGCAGCCGGGCCCATCTGATTCGGAAAATCGCGAATTCCAATCTCCATGAGCGCTACCGTGTAGCTCATCGTCTCCACATATTTCATGTAGTCACCGGCGTCCCACCAGCCTCCGGCCCCATCAATGACGGTTCCGGTGGAAGTGAGCGGCGTTGCCTTGGTGGTGATCAGGTCCTTGCCGTTGAGGGGAGGCGTTTCGTAAACCGTGGCGTTCTCGTCGTTGAGATGTCCGGGTGCGGTACGCAAAGCGTTGGGGATATAGTTCGGGCCATCACGGTCGGTCTCGTAAAACCACAAGGTATTCAGGAGCAAACCCGGGTAGAGCACCTCTGGAGCGTCCACTGCAAACTTCGGTGACCTTGCCGCTGCGGGACCTTGGACTGAAATCGTGTAAATGTCGCCCTGGAACTGTAAAGCTGATTGGGTACACGTTATAAACCAGCGTCTTGTTGCTCCAGGTGAAAGGCGACGCGTCGATTGGGCCCGAAAAGACCGTCTGTCCCTCGGAATTGATAACGCTGAAAGTCGCCCCGGATTCCGAGGCTGTGGACATAAGATAAGCCTGAAATGGCGGATTGCCGGCCTCGTAGCCAGCCTGGTTGACGCGCACATAAGCCGACGAAGTTGCGGTGGCGGAAGCACACGCAAGCAACAGGCAAGCAACGATGGCGATGGCGGCAAACCGCTCGCGATTAGAAATACCAAGGATGTTGCCGGTCGGCATCATGCTCCACCTTAGCGTTCAATGAAAGCCTTCTTACAACGTTTCAAATGGAACCTCTTTTGGGCTAAAAAACGGCACTCATCATACACCGATTCCGCTGTTCGCCGATAGCGTGAAACACTTTTGAACGCAACAGACCCCCCTGGTGTGGTCTTTGAAAACAAAAGACTTAGAGGGCGATTCTTCCGGATCTTTGAGGAATAAGGCCTTAGCTGTAACGTATTTATAAATCAATAAGTTAGGATGGAATCGACGGTTGCTTTGAGGACAATTTTCTGTGTATGTGATTGAGGAATAAATAGCTTACATCGCAATCTAAGGGGGCACTACGCGCTATGGGCACTGCGCACTATTAAGGACCGCCCATTGACGCTCCGAGTTTCCGAACCTGCACCGCCTGCGTGCGCGCGCAGAACCGCGAGGGGTCTCGTTTTGGAGTTACCCGAACTGCACCGAGTCGGCGAAAGTGCTTGGCGTCCTCTTCACCGAAGATCTCCCTCAAAACTAAGACGGGCGGACAGGGACCGCGCAAGCTAAGATCCCCAAGTCTCTTTGCCCTGCATTAGGCACGTGTGCCCGGATGTGGTCGCAACTTGAGTGGTGAGTGGCGACCCGCGCAACACGACGCGTGGCAAAGACATGAAACGACAGCCCCGCTGTCGGCTCTGTAAGCGCTTCGAGCGTTGGCATCTCGATTGCGTTCCAACGCGGATGTTAAGACCAACTCCTGACTTGGGTAGCAGTCATTACTGGTAAGGATTGCCGGACTGGCAGGAACGCGAGGAGTGAAGGATGCAAAGGCTAATCGTTGTAGTCACTTTGTGTTTACTTACGTTGGCGGCTTTTGGCCAGCCTACATCAAAGTATCAAGTAGCCATCATTACTGAGGTCAAGGCGCGTCAGGCTGCAGAGGACGGTGCGTCTGAGCCCGCGAGCTATGACGTTTCCGTCAAGGTGGGCGACACCATTTACGTGGTACTGTACACGCCGCCATTGGGCGAACTGCCGCCGAAGTACGCCAGAGGGCATGAACTGCTGGTCCTAGTCGGAAAAAACACAATTACCTACAACGACATGTTGGGTCGGTCGCTTCAGGTCCCCATAGAAAGCCAAAGACCCGCCACGGAGCACAACTCGAAATAGCTTGTGCTGGCAGCAATGTGCTGCGCGGAAGAGGCAGCGATCAGAACGCAATCAGCAGCAGATTTATTAGCATGTGCAGCTCGCAGGGAGCACCGATGAAAGCTCGACAGATCCTTATTTCGACATTGATTCTTGCAACCGCGTGGCACAGTGCCGCAGCCCAGCCGAAGAAAAAGAACATCCCGGTAGAAGCGCCGGAGAGCATTCTTGCGGGTCCCAGCATGCAATCCAATCCTGTTCTACCCGATTTGATTACGCTCAAACCCGAAATGCCCTTGGGCCCACAAGACATTCTGAAATCCTACGAAATCGCCATGAGCCTGGTGGTAGACAAGACATCGTCCGATTTCTCTGTAATCGTGCAGGCCCAACAAGCAAATCAAATTACCCGCGAACAAGCCGAATATCTTCTCCAGCAGAGCTACCAAATGGCAATGATGCAGTATCAGGTGCTGAGCGCGCTCCATGATGTTCTGCAGCATGACATCGACGAAGCAGCAGCGCAGCAAACAAGGCAGTCGCTGAAAACGACAAGCTCCGATGCGGTTTTAGTGGTTTCTTTTCCGGGCTCCGCCCCTGAATCCAGATGACAACGAAATTCCTCCTCGCCTGGGTTGCCTGGAACTTCACGTGCTTTGGTAGGGACAGAGGAGCGCAAACATAGCATGCGATGCCTGGAGAAATTAAGTGAGGGCATCGCCCTGGACTCGACGAAGCCTTCACCCGCGGAGCTGCTCTCTGTTCTGTCGCATTGCTTACCGTCTCTTTATCGATATGCCTATAGACTTTTGGGGGACAAAGCCGATGCCGAGGATGCGGTGCAGGATGCGCTGTTGTCGGCGTTCGAGCATTTGAACCAATTTAGGGGCGACGCGCAACTTTCGACGTGGCTGACCACGATTGTTATCAATTGCGCAAGAATGCGTTTGCGCAAGCGGTCACGCTATATCCATGTGTCCCTGGATTCGCGAATCGGAGAACAGCCGGGGTATTCGCTGTCCGACACTTTGCTGGATCAGCGGCCCAATCCCGAGGATGAGTGCCACAGCTCTACTTTGAATACGCGGTTGATGAAATCAGCGGCAGAACTTTCACCGACGCTGCGGAAAACGTTTCACCTTAGGTTTGTGGATCATCTTTCCATTGGCGAAACCGCTCGCGTTCTGGGAGTTCCCATCGGATCTGTGAAAGCGTACACAGCTCGGGCGCGGGCTAAATTGCGGAAGTCGATACCCGGAATGTTCCACACAGGATCTCGTTCTCGTGGACGCCGCCGCTAGCACAATCATTCGATATCGATTGCAGTGGGAACTTGATTGGCAGATACTGAAGGGCGCAAAAAAATCGGTTGGCGCATGCAAGCGGCGCGCGTTTCAGCGTTCGCGAAAGCCACTCTGCGTCGGACTTTGCATATCTGGTGCCGCGTTTTTACCGAAGTTCGGCTCGCGATATCGCCCGGCCAATAGATTGCCGTCGGGTACGAAGACCAGGCTGCACGCAGTTGTTAGCCGAGATTTGCTGAGAGCTTACGTGCCATGACCATCGCCGAAGATCGCTATCGAATGCTGCTGGATGCATCCAGCGCCCTCGCCGAGCAGCCCACGGTAAAAGCCGTGCTGCAAAGCCTGCGAGGTGTTGTGTCGAGCACTTCCAGATTGCACGGGGCCGAACTTTACGTGCTGAGCGATGATGGCGAAAGTTTATAC
>JBEKED010000043.1:0-16219 GCA_050014035.1 Terriglobales bacterium | reverse complement strand
GGCAGGTCTTCCCGGTGTAGATGCGCAGATAAATGGCACCAAATCCCATGGAGAACCACTGAGTAAAGGCAACGACTTTAATCACACTCACGGCGGATATTTAGCCGAGATTAATGGCAAGTATCCGGAAACATCGCGTAACTATGTTGCCAGCGGGGCGGACCCGTATTGGGATCTGGCGGCACAGTATGGTTTTGCGAACAGAATGTTCCAGACAAATCAAGGAGCCAGTTATCCAGCGCATCACTTCCTTGTTTCGGGTTCATCAGCTCTGTCTGACGATAGTGATGTACTTGTTTTCGACGAGATAGGTCAAAGCCCAAAGTATGGATGTGGGGCGCCCCAGGGTACTGTGGTTCCGACCATTGCGCCCGATGGCACGATCGGTTCCGCCTATCCGTGCTTTGATCGATCATCTTTGATCGACTTACTGGAAAGCGCAAATTTGACGTGGAAGTACTATGCCGCTCCTAGACAGCATATTTGGAACGCTCCGGACTCGCTTTCCACTCATACTACGTCGCCGAATATTGTCTTAAATCCGCCTCAAGTGTTGAATGACATAGCCGACGGAACGCTTGCCAATGTTAGTTGGGTAACTCCAGCAAAAGCTTATAGTGATCATCCTGCCACCAGCACTGGAGGCGGCCCGGCTTGGGTTGCGTCGATTGTGAATGCCGTAGGGCAGTCTCCGTATTGGCAGAACACCGCGATCATCGTAACGTGGGACGATTGGGGAGGGTTCTACGATCACGTTCCGCCATTGCCCAATAACACGGGTTGGTGCACCGTGTATTGCTATGGATTTCGTGTACCGTTACTGGTGATTTCGGCTTACACACCCACCGGGTACGTCGATAATGACGTGCACGACTTCGGCTCCATTCTGCATTTTGTCGAGGACAATTTTTCGCTTGGACTGATTGGTCCCGGGACCTGGGCCGACAGTTTTGCGGATGACTTGAGCGGTTTTTTCCAGGCGTCGCCGCGTCCCCGTGAGTTTCACTCGGTCAAGTCTCGAAAGCTTACCCAGGCCGAACTCGCGGACACGGGCGAACCGGACGATTACTGAGCAAGCAAGGGCGAAGCAGATAAAGAAGTAGGAGTAACCCAAAGTGAACGGCTGAAGATTGCCGAGATGTTGCTTAACTGGAGCCAGGAGTAACTCGTGAAAGCTAAGAATCTGTCCGCACTTATGATCGTCTGTTTCCTTGCCCTCCTGTTGTCAAGTTCCGCATTTTCCAGCGGACAGAACCTTGCGAAGCCAAAAGGTGGGAAAAATTATAACGAGACCATGGTCTGGGATGGCGTCACTCGCTATTACTACGTCTATGTGCCCTCGAGCCTGCTCGCGAACCCGCCTCTGCTGGTCATGCTCCACGCCACCAGTTTTAATCCGGTAACCAATCCACCGAGAAAGATCAATTATGGATGGAAGACATTCGCCGACACTTATGGGTTCGTCCTCGTACAACCAGCTTCAACGTACAACGCGAACTCCGGCCAATGGAACTGGAATGCCTATTATCTGAGCGAGGCGTTTACCGCGGAGGAAGTCGGAACCTGTACCTCACCACCCGCAACCGCCTGCCCCGACGATGCCGGCTTTTTGCGCCAGTTGATCCTCAACCTGACGGCGCAGTACCACGTCAACCCCAATCAGGTATTTGTCGCGGGCATGTCGTCGGGTGCGATGATGGCCGAGCGAGTCGGCGTCGAGATCTCGGATCTAGTTGCGGCGATCATTCCCGCGTCCGGTCAAATCGTCGGACAGTCCTCTCTACCCATCACCTTGCCAGGTCCGCCGGTGGCGCCGGTTTCCGTGCAGGAGTGGCAGGGCACCAAGGATCACGTGTTGCCGCCCTGCAACAACGGCACAACCGAGTACTCAGGCTATACGTACTATATGGCTACCGTGGACCAGACTTTCAATTACTGGACCGCACAGAATTCCTGCACCGTTTTCCAGAACAGTGAGCCCTTGTGCCTGAACGGAGCAGCCAACCCAAATACGACCGGCAATGACGCCACCGGCTGCACCAACAACGTCGAGGTCCAGTTCATCTGGGAAGAGAACATAGGGCACGCATGGGAGCCGGAGAACAACCAGACACGCTGGCAGTTTTTCGCCACTCACCCAAAACAATAGCTTGAACTTAGGATGGCTCGCGCAATGTTTGTGGAGCGCCGGGCGTCCCCGCCCGGCTCGGTGATGCATTCGTAGCCTTTGCTCTTGCGGGGTTTCCCAAGCTTCCCGGCGTCAGCTATCGATCGCTGTATTCCGCGACACTCACTGCGGGGGCGCTCATCTTCGTCTTGTCGTTCTTTTTCTCGATGAGCTCGGACTCCGGATTTGCCGCAAGTTCCCCGACTTGCAGAACTCTTTTTGTCGCATACAACCAGAGCAATCCCAGCCCGTAAACCGCCCCTCCAATCGCCAACTGCAGTGCGAGTTGCCGATAATTGTGCGGTATGAACCATCTCTTCATCAGAAGAAGTACGACGACCATCGGCGTAACGATCAAAAGCGGCAACACGAAAGCTTCCCGCAAATAGGTGCGCAGCCGGATTCCAAGCAAGCGGCAAAGATGCCGCGGCATGAAAAGCACAAAGCTGCATGTCAGCGGTATGGCAGTTCCGAGCGCGTCCCCGATGATCCCGTAGTAAGGCACAAGAAAGATGCTGAGCCCCAGATTGGAAACCCCTTCTATGAGCGTAATCCAGCCCCAGGTGCGGTGTTTGCTCATTCCAAACAGCACGCGTCCCGACACCGCTTGCGCGAACATGATCGTAGAAGGGATGATCATGATCACAAGCACAGGGTAGCTGGTGGCAATGTACCTCTTCCCCACCCACACTTCGATCACCGACTTGCCCAGGATGAGCAACGAAGCGGTAATAGGAAAAATTGTGAACGCGCAAAGGCGATTGCCCGCCACGAAAAGTTTGCGCAAACGGCCCGTATTCCCGGTGGCTTCCGACTGGCTGACCACGGGCAGAAAATTTCCCGCCAGCGAGTTGACGACCCCGCCCGCATAATCGACAATGCGCGCGCCGATGTTGAAGTAAGTAATGGCAGCTGCCGAAATCATGCTGCCAATCACAATCTCGTCGGTTTTAAACTTGAGCCGCCCAGCGACCATGATCATGAAAGTCGTGCTGCTGTAGTGCACGATCGTGCGGAAAGTCGAGCGATCAACGTACTTCAATCCAAACAGCACCGGGCAAAGATGCAACGCAATAAACACGCGCACGACCGATGCGAGGAGCGGCAGAGCGACCGTGATGAAGGTGATCATCAGCAGCCCCATCCCATGTCGCAGGGACACCACAATCAAAGCCGCCCGCAAAAGGCTTTGCAGCACGTTGCTGATATTCAAAACTTCGAACCGCTGCAAGCCCTCCAGAAACCCGTTGACCACCCCCAGGGGAAAGCCAAGCGCCACCGACGTGCCGACCATCCAGATCAGCAGGTGCGCGCTCGAGCGAAATTCGGGAGGAATCTTGAACCAGCTATTCACATAGATGGACATGACCGCTGTGACCGCCATCGATACCACGCCGACGCAGCCATATCCGAAGAGCGCGGTGTTAATCAACTTCGCTAAGTCTTCCTTGCTTCCAGTGGCCAGATGCTTGGAAACGTAGCGGACGATCGAAGATCGAATGCCGAGATCGAAGAGCCCGTAATAACCCGTAATCGAAAAAGTCAGAACCCACACGCCGAACGCGGAATCGCCCAGCCGATGGAGAATAAATGGCGACAGGAAGAGTCCAACTAAGATATTGGTTCCCAACGCAAACCAACTCGACGTGACGTTCTTGATGATTTGCCGTTTTTCGATCTTGCGCATAGCTCTTAGCTCTTAGCTCTTAGCCTTTGGCCTTTAGCTAAAAGCTAAGTGCCAACAGCCAAAAGCCACATGCAGCGAATCTCGATACGAGGAGCAGGCGGGTTATCACCGTGGCCCGTTCCCTGCCGAAATCGGAAACGCGGGTTCGGCCACGTTCCCCGTCCCTTCACTTCTCTTCCCTTCCATAACCAATTCGTATCCCAACCACCGGATCACGTGTCCCCAAGCCTGCTCGATTTGCAAAATAGAACTCTCGGGCAATTCCGAATGCCATCCCCCAGCTTTCGCGCTACGCACGAACAGTATGTCCTGGCGTGTGTCCTTGGTCGCATTAAAGAGCGCCGCCTGAGACTTCTCCAACGTTCGCATGTTGTCTGCGCGACTGCGCGCGACCGCCTGCTGAACCAGCTCTGCCGTCGGATGCAGTCCAAGAAAACCAGCCATTCTCGACAACTCCCGCGCCGTGTCCTGCAGCATGTCTTCGTAGCGCACCAGCAGGAATCCCGGCTGACCATAACGAGTCGCCAGCCAGCTCGCCGCGTGCTCTCCCCACGAGCCATAATCGCAGCTCTCGCCCGCCACAAAACGCCGCACAAACTCCTCGATGGGATACTGGTCGCCAATCCGTTTGCTTTTGCGTTGGGCATGGTATTCCGACAAAGCCACATCCCGAGGATCGCGCACGATGTAAATAACCCGCCGATAGCGCACGTCGAAGTATTGATGGCTCTTGATAATCCGTGGCCGTGGAACCCGCAGCATCTCCCGATGGGGAACCACGTCAATCCCCGGGATAATCGCGTGAATGTTCGAGAACCCAACCTTCTCCAGCGGCCGCAGCAGATTCGCAATCAAAAAGCGCGCCCAGGTGTTGCCGGATTTCGGATACGAGACAAGAAAAGCATCGTCGGGGAAAACCGTCAGATTACGGCCTGGAGGCTTTAACCCAAAGGCGCGCTTGGTTCCCGTAATGATCCGTTTCAACATAACATTGCGCAGGGCGTCCAGTTTTTGCACCCGTTCCGGGCAACATCAATGCATTCTAGCAGGCCACTAAAAACAGAACGTTAAGGCGGCGCATCCACCGTTTCGATTCTGTCAGCCACGACACAGGGGCGTCTCGCACAAATACACTTGCCCATCCCGGAGCACACACACGTCCAATCCCGTCGCCATCGCCGAGTGTGGTTTGAACCCTACATCCCCATGCTTTCAACAACTTGCGATGAGCATTCCCACGCACACGACCGTATACTAAACGCTACCACATTGCGGACCAATGGGAAGATTCTTGCCCACATCCTCGGTAATCTGCGGGACATACTTTCCGCTTGCCTTCGCACTGGGCAGTTTCGAACCGAAATCCGGAATGCTGTCCCGAAATGGTGGCCAACGTGCTCGGTTTTACTTGGCGAGAAGGCTGACTTTCGCATATTCTCGAAGTCAAGCGCGCGCCATCATGAGCAACTCAGCCGGTGCAGTTCCGCTCCTGTCGACGAGGGAGGGCCGTTTGCCATTCAACTTGCCCCGTTGGCAGGCTCTGGCCCTGCTGCTGCTCATCGCCTGGCTTTATGCCCAAAATCTCGCCAGCCTGGTTCTCCAGTGGGTCGGCCCCCACAGCGATCCCAATTTCCAGCACGGCATATTCGTCCCACTCTTCGTTCTGTTTGTTCTCTGGCAAGACCGCAAGCGCCTGCAGTCGATTCCGTCCGCGCCCTCGTGGTCCGGTCTTCCATTCGTACTGCTAAGCCTGCCCGTGCTCGTTCTCGGGGTCCTCGGCGCGGACATTTTTTTACCCCGGGTGTCGCTGCTCATTCTGCTCGCGGGCCTCATCGTTCTGTTTCAGGGATGGAGGTTCTTTCGCGCCGTCGTGTTCCCTTGGGCTTTTCTAAGTCTGGCGATCCCCATCCCCGATCTCATCATCACCCGCATCACCTTCCCCCTCCAGTTGCTAGCCGCCAAACTGGCAAGCGCTCTGCTGGAGTTGGTCATCGTCGTGCACCGGGAAGGAAACATAATTTACACAGTTAACGGGCCCCTGGATGTCGTGGACGCGTGCAGCGGAATCCGCTCCCTCCTCAGCCTTGTCACCCTGGCCATCATCTACGGCTACCTGATGGAGTCTAGGAAATGGGTGCGGGTGGTCCTTGTCTGCGCCTCGGTGCCCATCGCCGTCGCGGCCAACGCCGTGCGCGTTTTTGCCGCTGGACTTCTCGTAGCCTACGGCCACAGCAAACAGGCCGAGGGGCTTCCCCATGCCTTCGCGGGATTGATAATCTTCGCCTTGGCATTGATCATGCTGTTCGCCGTACATCGCGTGATTTCGCTGCTTTTGCCTCCAAAAAATCCACCGGTGTCAGCACCTATCGCCGCGCACCTGGAAGAACACACCGTTGCGCAAACCCGCATCAACGCAGTGTCTCTTCGCTTTGGGATTGTGGCCCTGCCGATGCTCGCCACCGCCATCGCTCTTCAGGCCCATTCGACCACCGAGATTCTTCCGCCGCACCAGCCTCTAAGTTCGATCCCCTTGCAGGTTGACGGTTGGACGGGATCCAGCGCCGCCATCAGCCCGGATGAACTGGAGAAACTCGGGCATCCCGAGTATGCGCTGGTGGATTACGACAACACGAGCCAACCGCAGCCCTGGATCAATCTCTACGTTGTGTATTTTTCTTCCCAAAAGGCAGGCGATACCATCCATTCACCCGAGCACTGCCTGCCGGGCGCGGGTTGGATTCCCACTTCGCGCGAGGTCATTCAACTGTCGCGTCCCGACGGTTCCTCGTTCCCTGTCAACCGCTATGTGGTTTCAAATTCCGGTGACCGGGAACTGGTTTTGTACTGGTTTCAGGCGCATGGTCGCGCCGTGGCCAGCGCTTGGTCGGCCAAGTATTATTTGATTGCCGACTCGATTCACATGAATCGCAGCGACGGCGGCATGGTGCGCCTCATGACCCCAATGTTGAAAGACGAGTCTCCCGACGCCGCTCAGGCCCGCATCATGCAACTCGGCTCAAAGTTCATTCCGCTGCTAGACAGCTACATCCCTCGCTAGTCAAGCGGGTGGAGCGCAGCTCATCCAGTGGAGCGACGGGCATCCTCGCCCGTCCAAGCGGAGCGCAGCTCGGCCGCAACTCCAAATCCTGACCTCAGGCGTGCAAGCGAATCTCCTCGCATTTCTGCGCCTGCGCCGCCGCAAACGCCAGCGGCAGAAACCGCACCAGGTCCGTAGCCACCAGAGAATTCTCGCCCACCGACGCGGCGGCCAAGTCGCCCGCGAGTCCATGCAGATACACAGCCAGAGCCGTCGCTTCAAGCGCATGCTGCGGATGCTGCGCAATCAGCCCGGCAACCATCCCGGTCAGCACATCGCCCGTCCCTCCGGTAGCCATGCCCGGATTGCCAGTAGGATTCACCCAGACCACACCGTCGGCCGCTGCAATCAAAGTGCGGTGCCCCTTGAGCACAACAATCAGCTCATGTTCGCGGGCAAACTTTCGCGCCACGTCCAGACGGTTGGCTTGAATTTCGGCAATCGTCAAGCCCGTCAAGCGCGACATCTCTCCCGGATGCGGCGTGATCACAACAATTCGTCCGCGCCCATTAAGTTTGTCAGCCGCTCCCTCGAAAGCATTCAGCGCGTCGGCATCCACAACCAGCAACTTGTCGCCCCGGGTCACGATTGTGCGCACGAAATCGGCGGTCTCAGCATTACGCGAGATGCCGGGACCAATGGCGAGCGTCTTGTGCTCAAGCAGTGCATCAAGACCCATTCCAACCGCCTGCAATGAAATCGTGCCCTGCTCGGTCTCTGCCAGCGGCTCGGTCATCAACTCCGGATGAAAACCAGCGACGGTTGCGAGCACGGATTTCGCCGTGGCGACAGTCGAAAGTCCTGCGCCCGCGCGCAGCGCAGCAAACCCCGCCATGGCTGCCGCGCCCGCCTTGCCGGCCGATCCGCCGATCACAAGCACGTGTCCGTAGCTGCCTTTGTTGGCGTCCAGCGCGCGCGGCGCAAGTAGCGCCGCGAAATCGCGTGGCGTGCTCAGATCAAGTCCAAGCTGCGAGACGATGGCCTCTGGCGGCGAACCAATGGGCGCAATCACAGTAGGGCCGCCAGTAAGTGCCGCGAAAACATGCGCCGGACGCGGCGCAGTGAAGGTCACGACGGCATCGGCCCGCGCCCTTCCATTAGAGGCAGTCGCGTTCGAAGGCTGCATCGCGTCGGCATCCGCGCCTGACGGAATGTCGACAGCAACAATCGGAACCGCAGCCGCGTTCATTTTCCCGATCGCCGCCGCATAAAACGGGCTCACCGGCGGACGAAACCCCGTACCGAGTATCGCGTCCACGATCACATCCGCATCGAAAATTTCCGCCGCATCGTGCGCATCGAGCGCACTCGGTTCCAGCACAATCACGGGCGCAATTTTCAGCGGGTGAAACTTCTGCAGCATTTCGTGATACATGGCCGCCGCATCCCCGCGAAGCTCTGCTGGATCCGCCAGCAGGAGAACGCGCACCGCGCGGCCCGCTTCGACCAGTTTACGGGCCACGACGAATCCATCGCCGCCGTTGTTGCCTTTGCCGCAGATAACCGAAATGCGCTCCGCGCGCGGAAAATCGGAGAGGATGAAACGCGCCACGGCCGCGCCCGCGTTGTCCATCAGGTGAACGGAAGGCACGCCAAAGCGCTCCGAGGTGGAGCGATCGATCTCGCGCATTTCCGCCGCACTCACGATCTTCATGCTTGCGACCCCGCCGTCCCTTCGAGTTCGCGCAGATGTTGTGGCTCGCCTGAACAAATTAGTTCCCGCGCGACAGGTGAGTATAGCTCTCGCTGAAACGGAAGGACGCGATCAATTTGGAACCCTCGCCTACCCACCGCTGGCCGGCCTGTATCTGACAAACTTGGACGATCGTCTTTGGACGATCGTCACGCTTGCGATACCCGGCCAGTGATCCTTTTCAGATACCCCCAAACCCCTTGATTTCATTGACTCGCATGTTTCACCACCCGTAAGATTTTCAGCAGCATTCGACTGCAAGTTGGGCGCAGCAGTTCCTCTCCAAGGGGGCCGGGCGTGAGTGGGAGCGACGTGAAGGCCGGAAAGTCACACCCCGGAATAGCAGCTCCGGCGGAGTCCGAGCCATCACGCAGTCGAAAACCCTACCGCAAGCCGGCGTTCCGATACGAGCGCGTGTTTGAAACCATGGCGCTCTCGTGCGGCAAGTTGAGCCCGACTCAGTTCCAATGCCATTTTCACTCGAAGAATTCGTAACCGGCCGCCGGTGACGCGGTTAGCGCCAGGGAAGGTTTGAGAGACATGATGCGAGCGTCGACATTCCGTTGCTTCTGCGTGGCTGCTGGCCTGCTCCTGCTGACCGTCTCGCTTCTGTGTCAAACAGAAGCCGGGCAAACAAAAACGGGCCCAACAAAAATCGAGAAGACATCGCCAGCCGGCGCGACTGCCGCGCAGATGCGCCTCAGCTATTCCCAAGACTGGAGTTCGCGCCACTTGGTGATGCCGGGCACCTCCGCTGTTTTACCCGCGGCAAAGCGCGACCCACGCTATGTTTACAACCAAGTCAGGCGGCAAGTGGCCATCGAAAACGCGAGCAGAATTCCGGCGAGACGTAAACACATAAAGATCGACTGGGCCGTTTCTCTGGAGAACGGGTACGTACCCCAGAATCAGTTTCCCGCAAAATTTCAGTTTGGCATCGGAGAGCAGAATTGCGACACCGATTATGTTGTCTATGGGCTGACCGTAACTTCAGGCACGCAGGCCAATCTGGTAGGAGTGAACAACCTCTACACCTCAGGAACTCAGCCCTGCAACAGCGGATCGCCGTGGGTGTCATTCGCGTATAACACGGTGACCCAAACCGGAGGGCAGATCAAAACTTCGCCGGTCATATCCGAAGATGGGACGATGCTGGCGTTCGTCGAAAGCACCAGCGGAGCGTCCTACTTCCACGTTCTCGTGCTGCCGAATCCGATCCCAGTGCCCCCGTCGCAAGCGGGAACAGTCTTGATCCCCGAGACTCCCACTCCTTGCACAACACCAACTACGCCCGGATGCATGACGACGCTTCTCATCGAGAATACCGCGACCAATTCCAATTCTTCGCCTTGGGTGGATTACGACTACGACACGGCATACGTGGGCGCCGACAACGGCGTGCTGTACAAGATCACGCCCATCTTCGGCGGAGGCGCGCCCGCGCTGGTCAATGATCCCAGCAACTGGCCCGTGACCGTCTCCGCTCCGACCCAGAGCAACACCATTCTCACCGCTCCCATTGAAGATGCGAACTCGGGCAACATCTTCCTCGGAGATGGATACGGTTACTTCTATTCCGTTCCCTTGAATAACCCCGGCGGCACTTACGCCGCGCAGCAGACCATCGGGTGGGTGTACGACGGAAGCGGCGATGGCAGCGGCGACCCGGGAACTGGCGTAGTAGATCCCCCGGTTGTAGTTACCGATCCCGCCAATCCCACCATCGACCAGGTCTTCACCTTCACCGGGTGCAGCATCGTATTGGGCATCGGCGGAGCAATCACCCAGCTTCCGGCGAATTTCACGACCGGCGCGGCCTCGACATCGAACACCGTCGACCTCGGATCCGCGAGCGGGACCGGCGACTGCACCGGCCTCAACCTTCACGCCGGAGCCTTGGATAACGCCTTCTGGCTGGACGGGTCGACATCGGGACATATGATCGAGTGCGGATTCGTAAACAACAGCGGCGCACCGTCCAATCCCCAAATGTATATGTTCCCCTTCGCCGGTGGCGTCATCACCAGCCCGGCGGTATCCACTTTTGTAATCAGCAACATACGGGGCGACGAGTGTTCGCCATTGACCGAGTTCTACGATGGAACCACCGATCGGGTGTTCTGGGGAGCGGGCTCGACCGACGGATTACTGGAGAGCTCCATTATCACCACTACCTTATCGAACCCCGACTGCTTGATGCTGCCCACCTCGAGCTGCGTGACTGCCCCCGCCGCTCTGGGAGGCACCAGCGGCATCATTATTGACAACCAGGTATCGAACGGCGGCACCAACATCTACTTCTCGACCCTGGCTCCCGGATCGGTGAACGGGCAGAACTGCAGTGTGCCGGGCGGATCGGCTGATCCCTATTGTGCGGTGCAACTCTCCCAATCGGGACTGAACTAACGTACATCCCTTCGCGTAAATTACTGTTGTGACTACGCCCGAACCCCGGTACAGTAATGCAATGTTTGCGCCTCATCCCAACCTCAGCGACGAGGTCAATCGGAACATCGTCCAGTCCGAAATCGAGGGAGGCGTGTTCCTGGAAGGCTTGCCGCCCGACACCGTTCTGCAGATTCGCACCCAGAACCACTTCTACACGGCGCTATTTTTGGGTGAAGGCGCGGCGCTCATCTCCGGACATCCGCAATACTGTCCCGAACCAGTTCAAGTCACCATAGCCGGCTCGACCTGGGGTGGTTCCATGCTCAAACTGCGCTTCATCGGCCGGGGTATGCACCTGGAGTTTCATCATCCCGCCTACAGCACCCCGATTATCACCTCTGCCATCCAGGAAATCCGCGAGCGCATCCAGTCCGCCCGCGAACGCCGCAGCGGCACTGGCGTGGAGCAAGGTTGTGGAGCAGCCTCCCATCCACCTGAAAATTGATCTCTAGAGATTGCCGGGGGTGCCCCATCCTTGCGCGTTTTGTGCGCAAGAGACTGCCCAGAGCGAAGCCGATGGGGCGGGATTCCACGGCAGCGTCGAGCAAATGCTTTTGCATTTGCCTTTGTTTTTTGGGTGGCGCAGCGGTTTACCGCTGCGAGAAATATGCAATCTTCAGTGCCGGCTTTAGCCGCTGAGGCAGTCACGGGGCGCGCAACCGAGTTTTTCAGCAACCTGATTAGCCGCTTGCTAAGGCTTGGCCGCACCATCGTTCGTGAGGGCGTTCGGAACGTTCCGTGTGAACTTCTTGACGACAAACTCCTGAAACAAATTGGCAGCGGCGGTTCCGCCAATCCCGATCGCTGTCGTTTCAAACGTCAGCGCCGCGCCACGATTACTCTTTGGGTAATAGGAATTCGACACGCCGCCCGCCGCCAGGCTTCCGAGAATATTCGAGTAATTCGCCTGCCAGCGTCCATTATCACCCTTGCAAATCACCGCATTGGCAATGGCATACAGAATCCGCGATCGTTTGCTGCCCGTTCCCTTGTAAAAATACCGCGGATCCTGTTTCAGCAGCGCGGGAAACACCGCGCCTGCCAGAAACGTGCCTGTTACCGTGTCGGCATATCCCGCCCCCAAGCGCTTGCCATAACCTTGCGACCCTTGCCCATATCCGCTGAACGCATCTTCCGCCTGCTCCACTCCCGCCACCGCCCCCACGAATACTATGGTGAATGGATCCACCACCGAACGCCATGCCAGCTTGAATTTTTGCTTCGCGTTCAGCGGAGCCGCATTCGGTATATAGCTCACATAGAAATTTGGCAGCACCCCGAGAATACGCTGCTTCTCTTCCAGTTTGAGCTGCTCTTCTGCCACTTGCGTCTGCGAAAGTCCAACCTGCACTTCTGTGATCGCCTCCGCAACTCCCAGAACGATCGCGACCGTGTTGCGCTCCCCCGCCTCCACAACTCCAGCAAATGTCTGGGTCGCAAACCCCTCCGAGGTAACCGCAAGTTGAAAAGGTCCGGGAGGAACGCTCGTAAACAAGAATTCTCCATCGCTGTCGGACAGCAACTCTCGCTTTATGGTCTGATCTTCGCGACTGAGCCGCACCCGGGCTCCCGCGACCAAAGCTCCGCTTTGATCGACTACCGTTCCCCGGATGCTTCCGGGCAATGTTTGGGACGACAAGTGGCCAGTCTCAGCCGCTGGTGGAATCGTCTGTCCCCACCCGGATGCTGTCCAGCTCACAGTGATCAATGCAAAAACTATGAATCCAGACTTGAGTTGCAGGCTCATGAATCTCTTAACTTAGCCCTTTCCCGTACTCCCATCCAAATCAGGAATGCGCCCACGGCAAAGCTGCGCCTCGCTGACGATGAGATTCACGTCGCTGGTGCAACGGTGGGCTGAACGGAAAAGTAGCTCCACGGTAACACGAAACGGAAAGCGCTTAGAGTGAACCTCGCTTCCCAAAGTAACGTTCGTATCGGGGCATCGCTTTCGCGATCGCCTCGCCCCTGCCAGTCGGGCGGGGACGCCCGACGCTCCACCAGACCTAGAACTTCCTGCGCAGAAACTCAACCAGACCATAACCGACGAGCGCCGCGATCATGGCAATTTCAAAATTGCCCGCGGTCAGCACATCTTGGATTGCCCAACCTAGACCCCTCTTCTGCCCCATCCCCGAGCGCTCAAATTCTCCCATCAGCAGATTGGAATAAAAAAGGAAGATAATGAACGCAACCTCGATCAGGGCTCTCCAAACGTTTTTCTTCATGGCAAGTAATCTGACTTGGCGGTAGCTGTGCACTTCTGGCGGCCCCGCATAAAAATGGCAGCAGGCACCTGCGAATCCGCAACCCCCGGCTTGGCAACCATCCGGCCCTTCGAACTTGAGAACGGCATCATTTTACGCCTCCGCGTCAGACGCCGCGGTCGGCAGCACTGCTACACTGCTCAAAGGCAAGAAATGATTCAGAAAACCGACTCAGAACCCCCGTCAATGAGTGCAATCGTGAACATAGACTGCAACCGTAGTAGACCATCCCGAAAAAAATGGAACCTCGATCCGTTTCTTGCGTATTGTTCAGACTGTGGGGGTGTTTATGCATAACCTGTTTCGGCTTCTAGCGGTTTCTCTGCTGCTCACCTCGGTGGGGTTCTGCCAAACCGCAACCGAGACCACGAATCTCCAACATCAGACATTTGAGACGAATCTGGCCCCGGGTGCGAACCTTCGTTTGCACCTGCACGATGGAGACTTTCGCATCGTAGGCAGCGACTCGGAAAAGATTTCCGTTCACGTCGAAGGCAAGAACGTGGAGCAGGCGAAGCACATCAGGATTCAATTGAAGCGTTCGAATGGGACCGTCGATCTGAAACTTTCGCATGTGCCGAAAAACGAGTTGCAAGTAACGATCGAGATCCCCAGATCGACAAACCTGTACGCCCGGATGCGCGGCGGCGACCTATCGGTAGAGGGCGTGGTGGGAGACAAGGATCTGGAACTTACTGGCGGCAACCTAACGATTCAGGTCGGCAGTCCGGAAGATTACGCTTCTGTCGATCTCTCGGTGAGGTTCGGAGACGTTAGCGGCACCCAGTTCGGCGATCCCAAGGGCTGGCTCGGGAATTCTGTCCGCAAAGACGGTAACGGAAAATACCGGCTTCACGCCCATGTTATGGCGGGTGATCTGGTGCTCAAGTCCTGAGCCATTCTCCAGCTCTGGCCATCGGGGCAAATCAGGCAAACTGAAGATTTCCGCGTGATTAGCATCACACATCACCCGGGGAAAAAGGATCATAATCTGCCTAGAAAGCGGGGACTGGTTCGCGATCCCTGGAAGGGAGGAGTGTATGCATACAGAAACGTTGGGAAGAGATGCGGTCATGATGCTCAGCCACCGGTTCGTCCGTCACATCGAGGAACGCTCTGACGCCCTGGCCAATGGCCTTCTGCACAAGATTCAGCACTCCCGCCGTACTGAGGCTTTCCGCAAAGTCCCGCCCCACGAGCTCACCGGACGGGTATCCGAAATCTACCAGCATCTGGGCGAGTGGCTGTTGGACAAGAGCGAAGCCGATATCGAAAAACGCTACTCAGAAATTGGATTTCGGCGCGCCCATCAGGGTGTGCCCCTGAGCCAGTTGATCTGGGCCATCATGCTGACCAAGGACAATCTCTGGGAGTTCATTCTGGAGGACTCTTATCCGGATCGCCCCATCGAAGTCTTTGGCAAGCAGGAGTTGCTGCAGTTGCTCGACCAGTTCTTTGAGCGGGCAATTTACGCCGCCGCCCTGGGCTATGAATTGGCAGGAGAAGCCAAAATGAAAGCAGAACACAAGCGAAAAGCCGCATAGGCGGCGGGGCGATGCTCGGCTGCGAAGCTTATCGCATGAATTCCCGGGACGATGCCCGGGGATAACCAATCAAATAGGTAATGGGCGCAAATCGAGTCGGCAACTCGCCGGCGTCCCAGTGATAATCATTCGCCGTGAGTCGATCGACCATCTCGAGCATTTCCTGTGGGCGATAGGTCCGCACGAAAGACACGATTCCATCGAAGAGCAGCACAAAGGGAAGGATCGGAAGCAGATAAGTCCAGAGCAAGCGGGACCAGCGAAAGGGACGAATCCACGGCGTGCAGACAAACAGCGCCAGAACAAAAGCGAAGGTAAGGCCAATCGTCGAGGGAGCGCGCCTGGTAATCTCAAATATGCCGATGCCTTCGCCGGCATCGACCGCGTCTTGAAGAATAGCGCAACCCGCATCCGGCAAGAAATGGTGAAACGCTGTGAACATGGTTCGCAGCCCGTGCAATTCGCGAGGAACATTGGTCGCATCGACCGAGCCTGGATAAAAACTAATACGTCCCGCCGAAGCTGCTCTCACTTTTTCGAAGGCCGCGAGGTTTGGGTATTTATCGGTGAGACAAATCTGCAGGGTGGGGGCGTCTGCCGAGGATTTACGAGAATCGAGCGCTTTAGAAAGGCGCAACCAAGGACCGCCGGCGCCCGAGCACATGTCGACAATCGATTGGCTTGCCGTGGCTTCGATGGCGCGCCGCAGCAGGGGGACGACGGGCGCGTAGACGTTGAAGAGACTAAAACCAAACTGCAGCGCATCGGTAACGTAGTCTCGCAGCAAGGACGGGAACCACGGCTGATCGTGGAATTCGATGAACTGGATGCGACGCATGGCATTCGGCCCGGTGAGTAGTATCGCCGCTGTAGAGAATCTCGTCCATTTGCCCGGATCTGCCGGTTCGACGTTACACTAAAATGAAGCGCGCCCGTGCAGACGGGGCTTGCCCCGTCTGGCCTTGTAAGGCGAACGAGAAATTGCGAAAAGCGAACGACGACTAGCGAACGACGAAATGATCAAATCCCCGCGAGGAACCCGCGACCTTCTGCCGCCCGACACGGCGCTGTGGAACTTTGTCGAAGCTACGGTCCGCGACGTCTTCCGCGCATATAATTTTCACGAAATCCGCACTCCCATCTTCGAATCCACCGAACTGTTCGCGCGCGGCGTGGGCGAAGAGACCGATATTGTCTCGAAGGAAATGTTCACCTGGGAAGACCGCGGCCGCGCGGAAAGCGACAAGGGACAATCCCTCACCCTACGACCCGAGAATACTGCTGGCATCGTCCGCGCCTACATTGAGCACAAACTT
>JBEKED010000042.1:0-16227 GCA_050014035.1 Terriglobales bacterium | reverse complement strand
GCCTTTGCCATGTGATGCTCATGCAGCGCGCTCCAGGAGCCGAGGTCGTTCCATCCGAAATCGGCGGGCAGGCAGAAGATGCGCGACTGGGCCTCGCCCTTCGCCGAGCGGGGTTCGAGCACGGCATAGTCGATGCTGATGTTTTCGCATTTCGGGTAGAGTTTGCGGAAAGTCTCCGCAAACCTGCGTGTGCCATAATCGGCAGCGATCCTTTCGAGAACAGAGGCCGTATTGGGCAGATGCTCGCGCAGCGCGTTCGCGAGTGTGTCGGCGCGCCAGAGGAACATGCCGCTGTTCCAGAAGTAATTGCCCGCGTCGAGAAACTGTCGCGCCGTGGCCAGATCCGGCTTTTCGGTGAAACGCCGCACCGACAAGTCCGAAGTTCCATTCCGATTTGCCGCGCCCGCTTCGATGTAACCATAGCCCGTTTCGGGACGCGTCGGGCGGATGCCGAGCACGACTATATTTTCTCCCGCCGCAGCAATCTCGATGCCTCGGCCGAGTGTTTCGCGGTATTGAGCAGGCTCCGCGATGACGTGGTCGGAGGGAAACAAGCCGAGCACCGCATCCGGATCTCGGCGAAGCAGCAGAAATGCCGCCAACCCAATAGCCGGAGCCGTGTTGCGTCCGGCAGGCTCAGCCACCACCTGCTTCGCGGGAAGCTTCGGAAGCTGACGCAGAATGGCCGAACGCAAGTCGTCATTGGTAATGATCCAGAAACGGTCGGGTGCGGCCATCGGAGCAAGGCGCGCCACGGTCTGTTGGATCATGGTGTGCTTGCCGTCAAGCGCCAGCAGTTGCTTGGCGCGGCGCTTGCGGCTCAACGGCCAGAAGCGCGTGCCCCGGCCTCCGGCGAGGATTACAGGATAGAAATGCGAGTGCGATCTCACGGTCGTTGCCAGCCTAACATTCCCTCCCGGCGCGGCGAAAGGCCTCACTGCATGGCACTTTTCGCTCATTGCCCTATCCCAGAGTTTATGATAGTTTCGGCTGCTTATGGCAGGACTGCTTTCAAAACTTGGCTTCGGCTCATCGGCGGATGTTCCCCAGATCATTCAGGGCGATATGCCGCCGCTCCAAGGCGCTGACTTGGCTGTGGCCTATTTCTCCTCCCGCGCCGGAGGCGATCTCTACGATTGCCTGCGGGTCGGGCCGCAGCGTTTCCTTTTTGGAATGCTCGATATCGCCGGTAAACGCGACGCTCTCGGCCCCGTCCTCCAGGCCACGCAGGCCTGTTTCCGCTCTTCTGCCGAACAGCTTTTCGCGGCTCCGGAATTGAACGAATCCGACGCCATGATCGAACTCTCTCGCCGTCTGAATCTTGAAATCATGCGCGCCGCCGGAGGCGTGCGCAGTTGCCCGGCTTTCGCCGGTTGCTACAACGAAGAGTTGGGCACGGTTTGCTACGTGAATGCCGGCCACACTCCCGCGCTGCTCCGCGATCAGGCCAGCATCGTCGAACTGCCCGCCACTGGACTCCCGCTCGGTTTGTTTTCACTGGCCCCGACCGACGCCCGCATCGTTGGACTGGGTCCAAACGCTTCGCTCGCGGTGGTCTCCCGCGGAGTCGTAGAGGCCGAATCAAAACACGCCGAATTTGGCCTGGAGGGAGTCAAGAGCGTGATGCAAACCGGCGCCGCTTCTGCCAAAGCGCTTTCCCAAAGCATTCTGCAACGTGTGCAGGACTTCATGCACATGGCTCCCAAGCACAACGATGTGACCGCACTGACGCTTACCCGTGGCAACTAGCTGCCCCGCCTTTGAAACTACCGCCCATCTCTTGGCCTCCCGGCGGCTGGCGGCGTAAAATAGAACAACAATTTCCCCTTCGGGGATACCCCAGGATTCACGAGAGCCCTAATGCACCGGATCAGACTTACCCTGCTGTTGGCCATTGCGTACGCCCTGTTACTTCCAGCTTTTTCGCCCGCCGATACCGTGGTTGAAGAGATCATCGCCCGGGTGAACAACGAAATCGTGACCCGCTCGGAATACGTCCGCAGCCGCGATCAGCTCAAGCAGGAAGTTCAGCAGCAGGACGCCGCCAACGCCGATCGCCTGTTTTCCGAACGACAGAAAGATGTTTTGCGCGACCTCATTGACCAGCAGCTTCTGCTGCAAAAAGCCAAAGACCTGGGCATCACCGGCGACACCGAACTGATCAAGCGCCTCGATGAAATGCGCAAGCAGATGAACCTTGAGACTATGGAAGATTTGGAAAAAGCGGCCGAAGCACAGGGCGCTTCCTATGAGGACTTCAAGCAGAACCTGCGCAACCAGATCATCACCCAGCGCGTGATTGGCCAGGAGGTCGGACAGAAGCTGGCCATCAACAAAGAGGACGAGAAGAAGTTCTACGAAGAGCACCGCTCGGAGATGGAACGGCCCGAGGAGGTTCGCCTCAGTGAAATTCTCATCGCGCCCAAACTGCCCGCGAAACCGCTCGGCGCGGACGGGAAACCCGAACCGCCTTCGCAAGCCGAGACCGATGCGGCGCTCGCAGCCGCCAAGGCCAAAGCCGAGGATCTGCTCGACCAGGTTCACAAGGGCGCGAAATTTGAAGACTTGGCGAAGAAATACTCCGACGGACCCTCGGCAAAAGATGGCGGCGACCTCAGTTATTTCAAGCGCGGCACCATGCCCAAGGAACTGGACGACAAGGTGTTCGCCCTGAAGACTGGTCAGGTCTCGGACGTGATTCGCACCAAGCAGGGCTACGTGATCCTGCTCGCTGCCGAGCATCAGATGGCGGGCATACCCTCGCTGAAAGAAGCGGAGCCGCGGATTCAGGACGCGCTCTACATGCAGAAGCTCCAGCCGGCGTTGCGTGCCTATTTGACCACCCTGCGCGAAGAGGCCTACATCGACGTCAAGAATGGTTACATCGACTCGGGCGCGAGCGCCAAGCAAACCAAGCCCGTAGAAACCACCGAGAAAGAAGCCAAAACGAAGAAGCTGAAAAAGAAGAAGAAGCTGGGCGTGTTTTAGGCTAATCTCTGTTAGCTGTTCTCTGTATAGGTTGCGGCCGTTCTTTCGTGTTGCTGGTTAGTAGGTGGGTTAGTAACTGAGTTTCGTATCAGGGCATGCCTTCAGGCATGCCGCAAGCGCAGCACCGAGAGTGCGCCTTCAGGCGCTGAGCGGCAAGCCGATTTCGCGGAGGCTCATGAAAGAGTTTTTTATCTCCGATTGTTCTCAGCAGGAAAACAAGGTCATCACCTCCAGTTTCGTAGTGGCCTCCAAGCAGGTGAAGGCCAAAAAAAATGGCGAACCATACCTGGCGTTGATTCTCGCCGATCGCAGCGGCCAGATCGAAGCCAAGATGTGGGATAACGTCGACGAATTCATTCTGGCCTTCGAGCAGGACGACTTTCTCAAGGTTAAGGGGCTGGTCAACAAGTACAAGAACCGTTTTCAGCTCACCATTCACAAGCTCCGCCGCATGGAAGAAGCGGAAATCGACTTCACCGATTATCTGCCCAAGACTACCAAGGACATCGGCGAACTCTGGACAACGCTGACCGAATTTGTGGCCACATTGCAGAATCCCCACCTGAAGTCGTTGATCGACTTGTTCGTGGCGGATGCGGAGATTGCTGAGCGCTACCGCAATGCCCCCGCCGCCAAGACTCTTCACCACGCCTACATCGGCGGACTCCTCGATCACGTCGTTTCCCTGTTCCGTTCCTGCGATCTGATCTGCCGCAATTATCCCCAGGTCAACCGCGATCTGCTGCTGACGGGAGCGTTTTTGCATGACATCGGCAAGATTCAGGAGCTGAATTACAATCGCGCCTTTTCCTATACCACGCGCGGCCAACTCCTCGGCCATATGATTATCGAACTGGAGATGCTGCAGTCCAAGCTCGCTAAACTGCCCGACTTTCCCCCGGAGCTGAAAACTCTGCTCGAACATCTCATCATCAGCCATCACGGGCAGTATGATTTCGGATCGCCCAAGCTGCCCATGTTTCCCGAGGCCCTCATGCTGCACTATCTCGACGACCTGGATTCCAAGATGGAAGCCATGCGCGCCCATTTCCAGCGCGAGGCTGACCTCGAAGGTCCGTGGACCAGCTATAACGCATCGCTGGGGCGTCCGCTGCTCGATTCCAGAAAATTTCTGCAAGGGGAGAAAGCCCCGGCCGAGAAAGCCACCGAGGAAGACTCCGTCGCGCAATCGGCCACGCCTTCGGCGCCGGAGCGTCCCGCATCCGCATCGCCAGTGCCTGATCTCTTCAGTGAACAGAAAGCGTAGTCCAGTCGCCAGCCATCAGGCCCAAAAAACTCGGCCGCCCGGACTTTGAGCCCGGGCGGCCATTTCGTTCTAGACGGTCGGCGAAGTGGTTCGCCTTCGCCTCACTTATGATTTACCACTTACGACAGGAAGAACTCTTTCGCGATCGGCGCCCACTCTTGCTTCGGAATCTCCGCCCCTACGTTCTCGATCGCTGCGCCACCATCTTGCGCCAGCGCTCCGGCAAAGGCCATTCCGGCCGGAATCCGCCGCTGCAATCGGCTCGCCGACTCTTCCGTCCACCAACGCGCCAGCGCTCCACCCAGCAGGTTCTTGAAACTCGTCTTGGCATCCGGCGCGTTCACCGTCACCAGCCAGCCGTTCCCGTAAGGATCGCTCAGCGCCAGCTTCGGATTCGTGACTACTGCTTCATTGATGTCCGACACCGTGCCTTCGATCGGCGAAACCATGTCCACCGCCGCGTCGTCGTGATACACCGTGCACAGCTTCTGTCCCTGGCGGATCCACTGCCCGCGTTGCGGCAGCGCGATGTTCGCCATCGTGCCCGTCAGCTTCGCAGCAAAATCATCCATGCCGACTCGCACCAGATTCGTGCTCTCGCTCAATGCCCAGGTGTGGCCGGGATGATAGCGCAGATTTTCAGGAACCGCGAACCCGGCTACCAGCGCCGGCTGAAGACGCGGCGCAATCGTGTCAGACTTGCCGGGAGCAACTTGCAACGCCGGGACCACGGCGCGGCGGCTGCGGAAATAATCGATGAGTAAGAAGGTCGTGAACGTGAAGAGAACCAGTAGGACTGTCATAAGTCACCTCGTTGGTCATTTTTTGGAGGCCCGTCTAGCGAGTCACTCACGCTTTTACTAAAGGCAATCGCCATGCCAAGATGGGGCAAGCGCAGAGAAAGGTTGTTGCGGGCTGGGATCTCACATGAAATGAGGGGGTTGGGCGGGAGAAAGTTTTGTAGTGGCGAAGTGATCGATGAAATCAGCAACAACGCATTTGCTGACAATCGCAACAGACCAAAGCGAGTGTTTTCAATGTTTCACAGCAAAAAGCAAGAATAACCGCGTAGAATCAGCGTGTTGAAGCCTGCATGCGCACTGCTGCACCTTGCAACAGCCAAAATTGAAAAATACAACACGACAACCGTGATATGCCCATTGATTTCTCACGTTTCACGACCGTCAGCTTCGACTGCTACGGTACGCTGATCGACTGGGAGTCTGGAATTCTTCCCACCCTGCGGACAATGCTCGCGAACCACGGTAAGAGTCTCCGAGACGCCGACATTCTGGAGCTCTATGGGGAATTCGAGGCTGCGGCGGAAAGCGGCCCCTACCAAAGTTATGAGGATGTGCTGCAATCCGTGATGCGTGCATTCGCCGATCGTTTCCATTTCCAAGCCAGTCCCGCCGAAGTCCGTTCCCTGCATCAGTCTGTTCCCGCGTGGCCATCTTTTCCCGATACTGTGCCTGCGCTGCACGCGCTGCAGAAGCGCTACCGGCTGGTCGTAATCTCAAACATTGACGACGCTCTCTTTGCAGAGACGCAGAAACGTCTGAACGTGGAGTTTGATTGTGTGATCACAGCGGAACAGGCCAGAAGCTACAAACCTTCGATCAACAATTTCCAGATGGCTTTGCGCTCGCTGTCGCTCTCTCCCGACCAGTTGCTGCACGCTGGGCAGAGCATTTATCACGACGTAGTACCGGCGCGGTCGCTGGGGATCGCGACGGTATGGGTGAACCGGAAATCGGCCCGCCCCGGGATCGGCGCGGTTCGGGCCGCCGTGGGACAGGCAGACATGGAGGTTCCCGATCTGGCGAGCCTGGCCGCGGCAGCTGTGAACTGCGGGCAAGATTGAGACTCTTACGTCGGGACGGGCATGGCCAGGATCTTCTTTTGTATGGCAACCGTGACCAACTGGGCCTTGTTGTGGATGTCGAGTTTGCGCATCAGGTTGAACTTGTGCGCCTCCACCGTCTTTACGCTGATTCCCAGAACGGCCGCTGCTTTCCGCACGGTATGACCTTCGGCGAGCAACTTCATCACTTCGCGCTCGCGCAGGGTCAGGGCGCTTCTGCGCAGTGGGACGTGCGCGGGCTGGTCAAGCCGAGTCGCATCGTCTTGTAACCTAGTTTGGATTCGGGGACTCAATGAGCGTTCGCCGCGATGCACCTCGCGCAGGGCGCGCAACAAAAGGGGCGCGGGAGTGTCCTTCAGCAAGTATCCGCTGGCGCCCGACTGCAGGGCCCGCTGCACATACTCCTTATCCTCGTGCATGGTCAGATAGACGATGCGGGTTCCGGCGCAGTGTTCTTCGATCAGGCGTCCGGCTTCGAACGACGACATCCCGGGCATGCTGATATCTAGAAGCACCAAATCGGGGCGGTGCTGCAGAACCAGCTTGAGCGCCTCAGCGGCATCGCCGGCTTCTCCGACCACGGCAAAATCAGGAGCGTCTTCGAGCAAGCGGCGCACACCGTAGCGCAGCATCTCGTGATCGTCGGCGATCACGCAACGAATGCGAACCTCAGCTTCGGGAAGAAACGGCCCAGACTTCGTGGTCAACATGGGGAAATCCTCGCGCATCGAACGAAGTGGTGCGACGAGATGGAGTCCTGAGTATTCAGCTACTACCGTACAAGGTTTCCGATATTGTACGCGCACGCGCCATGCCTTGGCCGCGAAAAGCGTAATTTGACAGAAATTATGTGGCCCGAAATGGACCGAAACCAAGCATCGCTGAAGTGTTTCGGCAGTCTCCAAGTTTCAGGAAGTCACACGAAGAAAAACTGATGCTCCCTGGCCGCTTCACCCCTCCCATGGCGATCTTTTGGAATCAAGGACTTAGCGGCCATCTTTTCCTAGGTCTTTGAGGAATAAGGGTTTTGTAAAGCCTTATTCGTCAAAGACTTAGGTTTTGATCGGTAAGTAACTGACATTTTCTTGAAACGGTTAGAGAGTAAAGGCGCATAAGGGGATGCGGGTGGTTCTGGTTTACGGCTTGTACCAGAGAAGCTTACGACTCGCGCCTTTGCGGCTGAAGAGGCTGTAGACGAGGTGTCTCCCTCCGCTGAGGGCGCCCCTCAGGCGCTGAAGCGCAAACGTATTTTCAGCGGCTTGGCGGCACGGCTGAAGCCGTGCCCTTTCAAAACAACCCAGATATCGCAGCGGTAAACCGCTGCGCCACCCAAAAACAACCCAAAGACGGACTTTTTCCGCATGCTGTGAAGTCGTGCCCTTCCCTGTTACTTCCCCTAGCAGCGTTATTCCGCAGCTTGTGAAGGGACGGTGCCACTCATCCTTCGTCATTCTTCATTTACAATGCGTGTTCCACATGCTGCGCTACTTCACTTCCGGAGAATCCCACGGCGAGGCGCTGGTGGCGTTCCTTTCGGGGCTGCCCGCCGGGCTGGCCGTGGATCAGGCATTTGTGGATCGCGAGCTGTGGCGGCGACAGCAGGGCTTTGGACGCGGCGGGCGCATGAAGATCGAAACTGACCGGGCGCATTTTCTTGCGGGCGTGCACCACGGCAAGACGATCGGCTCGCCAATCGCGGTGATGCTGGAGAATCGCGACTGGCAGAATTGGAAAGAATCGCTGCCGGTGGAGGAGGGCGATCCGGAGAAACACAGGCGCGTGGCATCACCACGGCCTGGCCATGCCGACCTGGCGGGAGCTCTGAAGTACGATTTCAGGGAAGCGCGCTATGTTCTGGAGCGCGCCTCGGCGCGAGAATCGGCGGCGCGGGTGGCGATTGGCGCGCTCGCTAAGTTGCTGCTGCGCGAGCTAGGCATGGAGGTTCTGAGTCATGTGATTGCGGTGGGTGCGGTTTCCATTGCGGATCGAGAAATCTCCTGGGAGCAAATCGAGCCGCTGTCGCGCAAGAACGAGGTGGTGCTTTCGTGCGCCGACGCCGATGCGGAACAGCGCATGAAGGAAGAAGTGGATAAAGTTCTGCGCACAGGCGATTCGGTCGGCGGAGTGTTCGAGGTAGTGGGGCATAATGTTCCGCCGGGCCTTGGCAGCTACGCGCAATGGGACGAGCGTCTGGATGCGCTGTTGGCGGCGGCGGTTATGTCGTTGCAGGCGGTGAAAGCGGTGGAAATTGGGAGTGGGATTCGGGCAGCGGGTTCGCCGGGCTCGGCAGTGCATGACGAGATCGGCTATCAATATCAGAATCAGAGCGACGCGGGATTTTCCGGCTTCACGCGCACCCGGAACAATGCGGGAGGCCTGGAGGGCGGTGTTTCCAACGGGCAAGAGATTCGGGTTCGCGGTTATCTTAAGCCGATCTCTACATTGCGGCGTCCCTTGCAGTCGGTGGATTTCGCACCGCGCGAGCCGGTGAAGGCGGCGTATGAACGGTCGGATGTATGCGTGGTACCCGCCGCGGGCGTGGCCGCTGAAGCGATGGTCGCGCTTACGCTGGCGCGCTGCGCGCTCGAGAAATTCGGCGGCGACTCAATGAAAGAAACGAAGCGAAATTTTCTGGGATATCTGGAACAGCTGAAGAACTACTAGTCTTACAACATATGCTGGGCGAGGGCAAATACATAGGTCCTTCGCTTCGCTCAGGATGACAACTTAAGACTCAGGACGACAACCTAAGACTTAGATGACGATGACAACTTAAAATTAAGATAATGATTTATCCAATTGTAAAATTCGGGGATCCGGTGCTGGAAAAACCTGCGGCGGAAGTGACCAGCTTCGATGACGAGCTCAAGAAGCTGGTCGAAGATATGTTTGAGTCGATGTATGCGGCGCGCGGCGTCGGCTTGGCAGCTCCGCAGATCGGTATTTCACAACGCATCGCGGTCGTAGATGTGACCTTCAAAGAGGATCCCGGCGCCAAGCTGGTCCTGATCAACCCGGTAATCGTCAACAAAGTGGGGCGGCAGCGAAGCAGCGAAGGCTGCTTGAGCATTCCCGAATTTCGCGAGGAGGTTACGCGGGCCAAGACGGTGACCGTGCGCGCGCAGGATCTCAGCGGCAAGTTTTTCGAACATACCGGTGAAGAACTGTTGGCGCGCGCCTTCCTGCATGAGACCGATCACTTGAACGGCAAGCTCTATATTTCGCACATCAGCGCGCTGAAGCGCGACCTGATCAAGCGCAAGATCAAGAAGCTGGTGAAGGCGGGAGAATGGTAGGGATTTGGTAATTTTGCAATCGGGTAATTTGGTAATTTGTGAAAGCTATTTCCCGTTTGTACCGGCGGCTTGCGCGGTGGGTTATATATTCTCACGCAGCTTCGTGGCTGATGGGTGGGGTTGTGTTCCAAAGCAGGCGTGAGAATTGAGTCCTCACGCAAACGCTTTAAGCGCTGCGGTGACATCGTTGTTTTGAATGCGGCTTCAGCCGCTGAGGTATCCGGCGGTGATGCCAACGCCTCTTAATCTAATTTTTTGCGGCACGCCTCGATTTGCTGTCCCGACTCTGGAGAAACTGGTCGAGGGTGGGCATTCCGTGGCGCTGGTGGTAACGCAGCCTGATCGGCCACGCGGGCGCGGAATGGAAGTGGCCGTTTCTCCCGTGAAAGACGCGGCCATTCGCCTGGGGATTGCCGTGGTGCAACCAGCGGCCATCAAAAACAATCCCGAGTTTCGCGATCGGCTTGCGGCGATTCACCCGGACGCGATCATTGTCGTCGGCTATGGCCGCATCATCCCGCAATGGATGATCGATTTTCCCCGGCTCGGAAATTTGAACCTGCATGCGTCGCTGCTACCCAAGTACCGTGGCGCGGCACCGATCCAGTGGGCGATTGCCAGTGGTGAATCAGCAACCGGAGTTACGACCATGCGCATTGACGCGGGGCTCGACACCGGCGACATACTGCTGCAGCGCGAGATTCCAATTGCTTTGGAAGACACTGCCGAGACTCTGGGGCCGAAGCTGGCGTCTGTCGGGGCGAATCTGATGGTCGAGACTCTGCGGGAACTCGAGAATGGGCAAGTTCGCCCGACTCCGCAGGATCATTCGCGGGCTACACTTGCGCCGATTCTGCAGAAAGAGGATGGTCGGATGGATTTTTCTCGCACGGCGGATGATCTCTACAATCGCCTGCGTGGTTTTCAGCCGTGGCCCGGAGCCTTCACGACCTTCAAAGGTAAAACGCTGCAAGTCCACCGGGCACAGCCCGCGCAAACGCGAGGTAATTTGCCGCCCGGCCAAATCGGCGTTGAGGGAGCGCGTTTCCTGGTTGGTTGCGGCAAATACAAGAATAAAGATAAGGATAGTGACATAGGCACGGCCCTGGAGCTGATTGAAGTTCAACTTGAGGGGAAGCGGCGCATGACGGCGGGCGAATTCATCAACGGCTACCGACCCAAATCCGGCGACCGGTTGGGACAATAGTTGGCAATGGCCGTTTCCCCTGCGCGAATCGTGGCTTTCGAGATTCTGTTGCGGGTCGAGCGCGATGAATCTTACGCCTCGGAACTGCTCCATTCCCCCGCCCTGGCAAAGCTTTCCGCGCGCGATCATGGGCTTGGCACCGAACTGGTGATGGGTGTTCTCCGCTGGCGATCTCTGCTCGATCAGCGGCTGGCCGCCGCATCGTCGCAGAAGCTCGATCGGCTGGATGGCGAGGTTGTGGCTGCATTGCGACTGGGCGCGTATCAATTGTTGTTTCTGTCTAGAGTTCCGGCACGCGCGGCCATCTTTGAAAGCGTGGAACTGGTCAAGGCGGCGCGCAAGCGTTCAGCCGCTTCGTTTGTGAATGCGGTACTCCGGAAAATTGCCGCGAGCGGTGCAGGAGACGCCTTCGCGGAAATCGACAGATCGTCCGACGCGGTCACGCTGGCCCGGAACGCGGCTCATCCGCCGTGGCTGATAGCGCGCTGGACGGAGCGCTATGGGCTGGAAGCGGCGCACAAGATTTGCGCGCATGATCAGACGGTGCCTGAAACGGCCATTCACATTCACGGCAATCAATTTAATCCAAATCAAGCTAATCAAGATCAAACTGCTGGCGAACTTGCGGCTGCGGGCGCGCAGCTCGCGCCGGGGCGATTGCTGTCGTCGGCACGGCGTATTCTTTCGGGTGACTTGACCGGAACGCGCGCTTATCAGGACGGCCGCGTCTCGATTCAAGATGAAGCATCGCAACTGATTGCTTTGCTGGTAGGTCACGGAGAAATGATTCTAGATTGCTGCGCGGCTCCCGGTAGTAAGACTGCCTTGCTGGCGGGGCGCAATCCGCATTCCAGGGTGTTTGCGGCGGAATTGCACCCGCACCGCGCGCGGTTACTGCAAAGCCTGCATCGCTTGCCCAACGTCCATGTGGTCGCAGCCGATGCGCGGCATTTGCCCTTCTCGCCGTCATTGACATTCGACCGCATTCTCGTCGATGTTCCATGCTCCGGCACGGGCACGCTGGCGCGTAACCCGGAGATCAAGTGGCGGCTCAAAGCGGAAGACCTGCGCGATCTGCAGTCGCGGCAGGTGGCCATACTGAAGTCCGCGCTCGCCCGGCTTGCAACGGGCGGTAGCCTCGTTTATTCGACGTGCTCGCTGGAGCGGGAGGAAAACGAGGAGGTTGTGGAGGCGGCTCTTGAGGGTGCGGCGGAATTCCAAGTCGCCGATTTGAGGGGAGAACTGGAGCGCCTGCGGCTGTCGGGCGAGCTTTCGCCCGAACTTTCTTGCGAACTTTCTCGCGAATATGGTGGAATGAATATCACGTCGCTGCTCTCTGGCCCTTATCTGAGAACGATTCCCGGCGTGCATCCTTGCGACGGCTTCTTCGCCGTGCTGATCGAAAGGCGCGGAGGCTAGCGCCGTACGCTCCATTCTTTAGAGAGACCAGGTGAAACGGGAAGGCTTACTTGGCGTCGGCTTTGATGTTGATTTTCAGGGTGATGTAAACCTGCGTACGGTCGTCAAACTGGCTGACCGTTTTTGTGCCGCTCTTGCGGTTGTTGTATTGCGCGTAGACCTCGTAATCGATGCTGGGAAGAAGGGCCGGGAAGCGGTAGGTTCCGTCGGGGCCTACGATATAGGTTTTCACGGACCGGGTGTGAGTGTTAGTGAGATACACGACTGCGTCCGGTAGAGGATTCTCGGCGGCGTCCAAAACCTTTCCGGTAAGCAGCCGAGACTTGTCTTCCTTGGACGAACTGCCAAACTGTGGCGCTGGGGCCGCAGGCGCCAAAGTCGGGAAGATCGTCGAGAGGACGACCAGCAGAGCAGCCGCAGCTACGGTGATTACTTTTTTCAATCGCATCGCATTGGTGCCGATTCCCGAGCCATGGCGGTCACTCCCAATCTAGTCGCTGGCAGTTCAGTCACTCCTAATTTCGTTACTCCCAATTTCGTTACTCCCAGTCTAAATGAAGACCAATGTCGGAACGCTCGTCATCGTCGATATGCACGCTGACTTCGGCGCCAGGCTTCAACTTTCTGCCGTTGGGCAGTTTGTAGCCCTTGACGTCAGCCCACACGATGTAATCGGCCTTGCCGGTGGGCACGCGTTGCGCGAATTCGCCGTTGTGATTGGAATAAAGCTCCCAGCGGGCTTTTTTCTCGTCGGCCCGGCGGATCTTTACCTTGACTCCATAGAGCGGTTGTCCACTGGGATCCCAAACCGTGCCGAAGATCAACGCGTAAGGGGCCGGCTTCTCGCGCTCGTTGGCGCGCGCGCCTGCCGCGCTCAGCAGCGACACGAAAAACACCGCGGCTGCAGCCATTGCGACAAAGCGCCAGCGAAAACGGGGGTGGCCAGGACCCTTAGGAATCGTCGTCCTCATCTTCCTCGTCATCGGCGTCTTCTTCGTCCTCGTCTTCGTCGATCTCATCTTCGCCGACTATTTTCAATTCGACGGGATTCACCGTAACCACCTCGAAGTCGGTGCCACACTCCGGGCAGGAGACGACCGCGCCTTCATCGACTTCATCTTCGTCGATGTCGAGATCCGTCTCGCATTCAGGACAGTACACCATGATTTCCTCCACGTTCGGAATACCCCTGTTATATTTAGTTTCTTCGCGGGGAAAAGGTCAAGTGGTTAGCAAGAAAAATGTGGAAATTGTTGAGAAATGGCGGACGAGTAGCGGTACGTCCCAACGGTCGGCAGCGGTGCGCGTGCAACCCTGAAGGTTTCGCAGGATAATAAGATAAGGAATGAGATTTCAAAGTTTCAGAGTTGCAACGTTTCAAGGTTGAGACCCGGAGGCGGCTTCTTCTTTGAAAGGTTGAAATTTGGAATTCTTGTATCTTGAAACAGGGAAAACTAATTGAGTCGCGGACAAACCATCTCGTTCAGCTTCCCTCCCTTTGCCGGATGGGTGAAGCGCATCATTCTCACCTGCACGGGGATCTACCTGTTTCAGGTGGTCGTGCCTTGGTTTAGCGGGAACGCTGTCGGGTTGATGCGAGAGTGGCTGGCGCTGATTCCCGTCGACGTGATGCACGGCGAAGTGTGGCAAGTGGTTACTTATTCCTTGCTTCACGCCAATTTCAGTCACGTGTTTTTCAACATGCTTACGCTGTGGTTTATTGGCGCGTACCTGGAGCGCGACTGGGGTCCGCGACGATTCATCGAGTGCTACACGTTCTGCGTCGTGGGCGCCGCTTTGGTGACCATTGCCATTTCCTACACGCACTTTCTGGGCATGAGTCCAGCCACGGAGACGATGGGCGCGTCGGGCGGTATTTTCGGACTACTGATGGCCTTTGGGATTCTGTACGCCGATCAGGAAATGTTTCTGTTTCCGCTGCCGTTCCGGATCAAGGCTAAATATTTGGTTGGAATCTGGGTGGTGGTCGCGATCATTGCGGTTTTTGAGCCGTCGCAGGGAGGAGTTGCGGTTTTTGCCCATCTCGGTGGGTTGTTCTTTGGCTTTCTGTGGGTAAAGTTCATGCCGTCGCGCGGAGTGAGCTATGCGGCATCCGAGAGTTATTTCGGAGTGAGGAATTCCTACTATCGCTGGAAGCGAAGACGCGCGGCGAAAAAATTCGAAGTCTATATGAGAGATCACGACCGCAAAGTCACCTTCGACGAGCACGGAAATTACGTGCCTCCTGACGACAACGATAAAACTAATGGCGGATCGAAATCGGGCTGGGTGAACTAGGGCGATCTCACCGCCGAGACGCCGAGAAAGGCTTTTCTTCGTTTTCTGGTGTGGGAACGGGGCTCTGCTCCGTTATTAAGCCGGGGTCAGCCAGTCTCGCTAAACATCTGATCAAACCTCGCAAGAATACTCGCCGGAAGCTCTGCGGCTCGAGCCTTTCCCTTGAAACCCAAGTCGTGGCCCGCGCCTTCCACTTGCATGAATTCCGTCTTGGCCGGAATCAGCCGCAATGCCCTCGTGATTTCCTCGACGCTTCCAAACGGGTCGCGCGTTCCGTGCACGAACAGGCTAGTGGTGCGCAGGTTGGGAAGGTGCTGGACGCGGAGTTGGTCTGGCTTGCGCGGCGGATGCAGAGGGTACGAAAGTAGAAGAAGCCCTGACACAAGCTCAGGTTCGGAAGCGCAGAGCATCGTCGCCTGACGGCCTCCGTAGGAGTGGCCACCGAGAAAGATGCGGCCCGCTACACTTTTGCGCAGAACAGCGACCGCGTTGCGCAGACCGGCGCGATCGCGTTCGGCATTGCCCGGAAATGGCGGGCCGGATCGCCGCTCCTGGCGGAAGGGCAGATCGCAGCGCAGGACAGTATAGCCATGTTCAGCGAAAGTTTCGCTGAGCGCCACGAGTAGCGGAGCCGTGGAATTCGAGCCCGAGCCGTGCGTCAGGATTAACGCATCGCCGTTTGGATTGGCGGGCGAGTGCAGAAACCCGCGGACGGCGGGGTGCAGTGAGTCGTCGAAAAAGGCACCGGTCGGCTGCATCGCATTAAGACCTCTTGTGGTTTGCCTGAGACCGTGCTCGGGTTATTCTTCCCGGTTGATTTTGCGTCGTGACCGGCGACAAGCAGGTCCTTCGCTTCGCTTAGGATGACAAGACTTAATAGTGGTTAGTCTGTCACCCGGTCTCGATTATTTTCTGCCGTTGTCTGCAAACACCTTCACCATCAGCGAGTTTCCGCGTCTACGCGCACAGCCGGAACCTTGGTGAGGCCTCGAGGAAACAGCATGGCATTGAATTCGGCGCCAATCAGCACTACCAGCGAGATGATGTACATCCAGAGCAGCAATGCAATACCCACGCCTAGCGAGCCATAGATGACGCTGTAGTCGGCATAGTGCTGCAAATACCACCCAAACAGGGCGGTGGAAATCAGCCAGAGGGCGGTCGCCAGCACAGCGCCGGGCAAAACGCTGTGCCAGGGTTGCGTGCGGGGCACGGCGTTGTGATAGATAAGCTGGATCACGGCAATGCTGGTCAGGATGGCAATGAGCCAGCGGATCGCTCCCCATAACAAAAGGATCACAGGTCCGAACTCATGGCCGATGTGAAACAGGATACGGGTTTCAATGCGGCTGCCAAAGGCTACCAGCACAGTGGAGAAGGTCAGCGGTATGCCCGCCATCAAGACTAGTGAAACCGCAATGGCACGTTCCTGGACGATTCCCCAAGTCTTGGGCAGTTGGTAGGCGCGGCGAAATCCATCCATCCAGGAGATGATGACGCCGGAAGCGCTCCAGACCGTCAAGAGCGAAGTGGTGATGAGCAGGCCAACCGGACGGTCCGTACTGCCTCGGAGATAGGCAAGCACGGTGGAACTGCCCGCAGGCAAGATGGTACCCAGTGCGTAGGAGATTTCGCGCAGGTAGACCTGGCCGCGGCTGAGAGTGGCGAGTACCGCGCCGAGCACCAGTAAGGCCGGGAAAAAGGTAAATATCGAAGAATAGGCCGAAGCTTTGGCGGTGCCGAAGGCGTCGTGCTCAAAAGCGCGCCAGATTGACAAGCGGAAGAGTCGCCAGAAGCGCCCCAGTGCCGGAGCCACGACCAGTCCACCAGGAATCGGCTCGGGCGTGGAATTCGGATCCTGAGGTTGCCCGGCCAGGCGCTGTGGTTC
>JBEKED010000041.1:0-16584 GCA_050014035.1 Terriglobales bacterium | reverse complement strand
GATACGCGTTGCAGCATTTTCGCGCCATTGAGTATGGATACAAGATCGAAGCGCTGCGCTCGGAGCGCGATGGACTCACGGAAATGAATCGGGCTCTGCGCCTGGAAGAGGCGTCGCTGCGCGATCCGGAACGGATCGATTTCAAAGCGCGCCAGCTCGGACTGCAACCGCCGCAGCCCGGGCAGGTAGTGCGCATGGATTCCGCTAGCGATTCGGGAACGCCGGTGATGGCCAGCGTGACTCCGGTCGCGGTGGTATCGGCACGGTAGAGCATTGGATGTGTGGTTTGGATGTGTGGTGACGGGGCTCTGCCCCGTCCGGACGGGCTATAGGCCCGCCACCACACGATACTTCACGGCGGCTCCTCGGGGCCGCCGAAAGTTTCTGAGGACTGGAAAGTGGCGGCTAGCACCTCTTCGAACAGCGCAAAATTTAGACTGTATGTCTTGTCTGGATGGCTTTGCCTTTGGTTGCTGGCGATCTGCCTGCGCCTGGTTTACCTGCAAGTTTTCTGCTACGGCGATTTCGAGCGGCGCGCGGTGCGCCAGCAGCAGCGCAGCTTCGATCTTTCGCCGAAACGCGGCGTCATTTACGATCGCGCGGGACGCGAACTGGCGATGTCGATTCAGGTGGACTCGGCTTTCGTCGTGCCCTCGGAAACTCCCGACCTTGCCAATACGGTCAGCCTGATTGCTCGCATCACGCAGGACGATCCGCGGGTGGTGCTAGCCGACTGCAGCGCGCACAAAACTTTCTGCTGGGTGGCACGCAAGGGGGATGCGGAAACGATTGAGCGCATCAAGGCGCTGAATCTGCAGGGCATTCACTTTCAGAAAGAGGCGAAGCGATTTTATCCCAAGCGCGAACTGGCAGCGCAGGTTCTGGGTTACGTTGGCACCGACGACCAGGGGTTGAGCGGACTGGAGCGGCAATACAACGAGCAACTGCAGGGCAAGCCGGGCAAGCTGATGATTTCCGTCGACGCGCGCAAGCGCTGGTTTGCCAGCGTCGAAAAGGAGCCAGAAGCCGGCAACAGCGTGGTGCTGACCATCGATCAAAATATTCAGTATATTGCCGAGCGCGAGCTGGAGCGCGGAATGGACGAGACCCACGCCATCGCTGGCACGGTGATCGTGGAGAATCCGCGCACCGGCGAGATTCTGGCGCTGACCAACCGGCCCACGTTCAATCCCAATATTCGGAAGGAAATCAAAAACGAAGCTTTGAAAGACCGCGCGGTTAGCGACGTTTACGAGCCGGGCTCGACTTTCAAGATGGTCACGATTTCGGCCGGCCTCGAAGAAAAGGTCACGCGGCCCGATGAAATGTTCGATTGCCAGATGGGATCGATTGTCATCAATGGCATGCGGATTCGCGACAGCCGGCCGCACGGCATGCTGTCGGTCGCCGACATTATTGCGGAGTCGAGCGACGTGGGCGCGATTAAAGTTGCGCTGCGGCTGGGCGAAGACCGGTTTTACAAATACATTCGCGCGTTTGGATTCGGACAGCAAACCGGGATCGAACTTCCCGGCGAAACGCGCGGTTTGACCAAGCCGGTGGAACGCTGGTCGAAGGTTTCGATTGGCGCGATTTCGATGGGGCAGGAGATTGGCATTTCGCCACTGCAACTGACTTCGCTGATTTCTACGATTGCCAACGACGGGGTGCACGTTCCGCCGCGCATTGTGGCGGGGACGATTGCGCCGCAGAATACTCCGCAGACGATTGTGTTTCGGCCGGCGGAGGGTACGCGGGTGATTTCATCGTTGACCGCGGCTGAGATGCGGCAGATGCTGCAGGGAGTCGTACTGCACGGCACGGGACGCAAAGCGCTGCTGGAAGGGTACAGTTCAGCGGGCAAAACTGGAACGGCGCAGAAGGTGGATCCGGCTACTGGCGCTTATTCGAAGACTAAATATGTGGCGTCGTTTGCCGGGTTCGCGCCGATTAACGATCCGCAGGTTGCGGTGGCCGTGATTCTGGATTCCGCAGTCGGGCTGCATCAGGGCGGACAGATATCGGCTCCGGTTTTTCAACGGATCACGCAGCAGGTGCTTGAATACTTGCACGTTCCGCATGATGTGCAGCTTCCACCCAGCCGACAAGTATTGCTGGCTCGGCGCAATGTGCCCGACGCTAGTCTGGAAGAAAGTTCGCCCGATCATTTGGGGGCGAGCCTGGATATGGCTGACGCCTCTGATGCTAATGCAGCGACCGTTGTTGCTCCGGCGGCCAAGCCGGGAGCGATTGCGGCACAGGTTGTTCCGGCTGTGCTGACGACGCGAGAAACAAATCATCAAGAGGCGAGCACTGCTGCGACAGCGAACGCGAATTCGCCAGCTGCGAGTTCACCGGTACCACGATCGGAGAATTCGCCGCCGCAGAAATTACCCGCCAGCGGAACAGTGGTGCTTGACGTGGAAGAGGGAGGGATCGAGGTGCCGTCGTTCCTGGGCAAGAATCTGCGCGTTGCCATCGAAGCCGCGCAGGATGCGGGGCTTGATCTGGACGCGATCGGCAGCGGCGTGGCGCGCGAACAATCGCCACAGCCTGGCGCGCGTGTCGCGGTGGGATCACGGGTCACAGTGCGTTTCGGCAGATAGATCCTGTTTTCCCCTGCGCACCTCTGTGCCCGCTGTGGTTCAGGCTTTTTTCGAAACTCAGAGAAACGCAAAGGTGGATAAGAGAAACCAAACCGCAGGCTATTTATAATCACTCCAATGACCTTCCAACAACTTCTGCAGGGCGCCGAGGTCCTTTCGCAGAGCGGAAACCCAGGCGTTGCCGGGGTGGAGTACGATTCGCGGCGGGTGCGGTCGGGAACGGTTTTTGTCGCGATGAAGGGGGAGACTAGCGACGGGAATCGCTTCATCGATCAGGCGATTGCTGCCGGAGCGGTCGCTGTTGTTACCGACTCCGCTGCCGAAATGCCGCGGCCCTCCGTGGCTTGGGCACAGGTCGTGCATGGACGGCGGGCGCTTGCCCGCTTGAGCGCAAATTTCTACAAACGTCCGGCGGAGCGGATTACTAATACCGGGATCACGGGCACGAACGGGAAAAGCACCACTGCTTTTCTCATCGAATCAATTTTTCAGGCGGCGGGACGAAAGACGGCGCTGATTGGGACCATCGAATATCACGTTGCCGGGAAGATTCTGCCGGCTCCGCACACCACCCCAGAAGCGCTGGAGTTGAACCGGCTTTTGGCGGAGGGTCTAGGGCTCGGAGTCACAGAGGCCGTGATGGAAGTTTCATCGCATGCGCTCGAGCAAGAGCGTGTATTTGGAATTCCCTTTGATGTGGCCGTATTCACTAATCTCACGCGCGACCACCTCGATTACCACGGCACGATGGAAAATTACTTTCTTGCCAAGCAGGTGCTTTTTGAAGGGTGCGGTACGGAGCCCCCGCGGTCTGCTGTGCTTAACCTTGACGACGAATACGGGCGGCAGCTTTGGAAAGTTTGCAAGGGAAAGAGCGCAGTCGTACTTTCTTATGGGCTAACGTCGGGCGATTTTCACGCTGAGTTGGTCGAGATCACGCCTCGCGGGACGCGGTTTCAGATGGTGACGCCCTCGGGGAAGGTTGCCATGTGGTCTCCCCTGATCGGCAACGTGAATGTGTACAACGTGCTGGCAGCTTCCGCGGCCGGCTATGCGCGCGATTGTTCGGCAGAGGCGATTGCCAAAGGGATCTTCGATCTGGCGCGGGTTCCGGGCCGTTTTGAGCGTGTCGATTGCGGCCAGCCGTTTACGGTAGTTGTCGATTACGCGCACACTGACGATGCGCTGCGCAATCTCACTGCGCTTGCTCGCGATTTCGTTACGCGCGCCGGTCTCAAGGGCAAAATCATCACACTTTTTGGTTGTGGCGGAGATCGCGACCGGAGCAAGCGTCCGCTGATGGGCGAGGCCGCGGGCAAAGGCAGCGACTTCGTCGTGCTTACTTCCGATAATCCGCGTTCGGAAGATCCGCTGGCCATCATGAACGATGCGATGGTCGGGTTGCAGAAGTCCGGCGCAAAGTATTTTGTGGAGCCCGACCGCGGCAAGGCCATCGTGTTTGCTTTGCGACAGGCGACCCCGGGCGACATCGTGCTGTTGGCGGGCAAGGGACATGAGAAAGTGCAGATCACGCGCGAGGGAACGATCGCCTTCGATGATGTAGACGTCGCTCGCGAAAGCCTGAAGGCGCTGGGCTACGACTGCCAAAGCGGGATGGCTGGCAGGGCGGGAAAGACATGAAACTTCTTCTCTCTCGCATCGCTGGATTCATTGCTCCTGAAGCTGCGACCGGGCAGTACGATGGCCACGAGATGGTTCAGGGATATTCCATCGACTCGCGCACCGTGCAAGCGGGCGAACTTTTTTTTGCAGTCAAGGGCGAACGCCTTGATGGGCACGATTTTGTGGAGCAGGCGCTGAGCCGGGGCGCGACCGCCGCGGTGGTGCGAAAGGATCAGTTTGCGCGCTATGCGAATTCTGCCGCACTGCTTGCGGTCGACGACACTCTGGTCGCGCTTCAGACTTTGGCCACGGCGGTGCGAAAAATCTGGGGCAAAACGGCGATCGGGATCACGGGCTCGATGGGCAAGACCACGACCAAAGAAGCGATGGCGCATCTGCTTGCGATCAAGTATCGCGTGCATCGCACCAAGGGGAATTTCAATAATCACTTTGGACTTCCGCTGGGGCTGCTGACTTTGGAGCCGGAATACGATCTTGCGGTGGTCGAGATGGGGATGTCGCACGCCGGTGAAATCGCGGCTCTGGCTAGAATTGCGGAGCCCAATCAAGCGGTGATCACCAACGTTGCGCCCGTGCATCTGGAGAATTTCGATTCCATCGCCGGAATCGCGCGTGCGAAGTATGAGCTGATCGAGGCTATTCCCCATGGCGGCACCGCGGTTTTGAATGCCGACGATGAGTATGTGAGCCAGTTCGGGCGCGACTTTAAGGGCAAAGTGATTTTCTTTGGGTTGAAGGCAACGGCCGGGGTTGTGGCCGACGTGCGGGCGGAGAACATCGAGGTGCTGGGAGCTGAAGGCACGCGCTTCGATCTGGTCAGCCGCTTCGAGATCGGCGAGGTTCGCCAGTCGGTGCAGAGTCCGCTGCTCGGCACGCACAACGTTTACAACGTGCTGGCGGCGGCTGCGATTGCTCTCGAGCACGGCATCACGCCCTCCGAGATTGGCGCTGCGCTGCCGTCGCTGCAGCCAGCCGACAAGCGCGGACAGGTCGTCCATGTGGGTAACATCGCCGTGCTCTACGATTGCTACAATTCAAGTCCGAGGGCGCTGGTGGCTGCGGTCGACACTCTGGCTGCCATGCCCGCGCGGCGCCGGATTGTGGTCGCCGGCGAAATGCTCGAACTCGGCCCGGCCGGCGAACAGATGCATCGCGAGTGCGGGCTGTACGTGGCTGGACGTAAGCTTGATTTTCTGCTTGGCGTGCGTGGGCTGGCGAAGCACATGGTGGATGCGGCTCGAGAGGCGGGGATGAGCGCGGAGTTCGTGGTTACGCCCGAAGAGGCCGGCGAGTGGCTGGCTCGTGGAACTCACGATGGCGATGTTGTGTTGTTGAAGGCGTCGCGAGGCGTGAAGCTCGAAAAAGCACTGGAAAAGTGGCAACAAAGAAGCGGTGTTCCCGGCGCCTTAGGCGCCGGAATTAATAGCTGAGAGAGCTGACAGCTGAGAGCTGACAGCTGCTGTTGGAGGCGGATTGCTCTACTGGCTGCTCTACCTGAAGCTTTACCATTACATTCCGCCGTTCCGTATTTTTCGGTATCTCACGTTTCGCACTGCGTTCGCCAGCTTGACCGCGCTTTTTACCGGCCTGATCGTTGGCCCGATCGTGATTCAGCGGCTGCGCGATTTTCAGATTGGGCAGTACATCCGCGAGGAAGGTCCGCAGGCCCATCAGAAGAAAGCCGGTACGCCCACCATGGGCGGCTTACTGATCGCCATCGCCATTCTGGTGCCTACGTTGCTTTGGGCGGACCTGAGCAATCCGTTCGTGTGGATTGCGGTCTTTTCCACGGTGGCGTTCGGCGGAATCGGGTTTGCCGACGACTATCTCAAGGTGGTTCATCGCCGTAACCTTGGGCTTACGGCGCGCGCCAAGATGGGCTATCAGATCGCGGCCAGCATCGTGATTGCGATGATACTGATCGCATTGCAGTACCGCGGCGAGTATTCCACGCGGCTGGTGGTTCCGTTCTTCAAACAGTTTCATCCGGACCTGGTGGTGGAACGATGGGCGGTTCATCCGCAATTCTGGCCGCTGGCTTTTCTGCCGTTCATGGTCTTCGTGGTGCTTGTGATTGTGGGATCCAGCAACGCGGTGAATCTTACCGACGGGCTGGACGGGCTCGCCATCGGGTGCACGGTGATCGCGGCCGGAGCGCTGGCGGTGCTTACTTATCTTAGCGGCCACGCTACGTTTGCCACCTATCTCGAATTACAGAAGATGCCGCAGATTGGCGAGCTTACTATTTTTTGTGGAGCCATGGTGGGTTCGGCGATTGGATTTCTGTGGTACAACGCGCACCCCGCTGAAATTTTCATGGGCGATGTGGGGTCGCTGGCCTTGGGCGGCGCCATCGGCACGGTTGCCGTTATGATCAAACAGGAGCTGTTGCTGCCGTTCATCGGAGGGGTCTTCGTGATCGAAGCGCTCTCGGTGATTTTGCAGGTTGGTTCGTACAAGCTGCGCAAGAAGCGTATTTTCAAGATGGCGCCGATTCATCATCACTTCGAGTTGCTGGGCTGGTCGGAGTCGAAGGTGATTGTGCGGTTTTGGATTGCATCGCTCGTGTTCGCGCTGTTTGCGCTGACTACCTTGAAACTGAGATGAGAGAACCCACCACGGAGGCACGGGGACACGGAGAAAAACTAAACTCTTGATGATAGGAATTTGTAATTTTGTAATCGGGTAATTTGGTAATTTAAAAACCACAGACCCGCGATCTTGTTGGTCTTAGATTACAAATTACAAATTGCAAAATTACCAATTGAACTTCATGGATCTCAATAACAAACGCGTTCTGGTGGTTGGCCTCGGCAAGTCGGGCGTGGCTTCGGCGCTTTTTCTTAAGTCGCGGGGCGCTCGTGTTACCGTGTCGGATTCCAAGCCGGAATCTGAACTGCGGGATGAGATTCTGCTTTTGCTGGAGCATGGGATCACGGTTGAAACCGGCGGGCACGGTGACCGCACCTTTCGCGGGCAGGATTTGATTGTGGTCAGCCCGGGTGTGCCGGTCGACGCGCCTCAACTGGTGCAGGCTCGCCACCTGGGGGAGTCGGTGATCGGCGAGATTGAACTGGCGGCGCAATTCTTGTCGGGGCCAATCGTCGCCATTACCGGCGCTAATGGCAAGACCACTTGCACTTCTTTGGCCGGCGAGATTATTGCTGCTGGGAAATTCTCTACATTGGTGGGTGGCAATATCGGCACGCCAGCTATCAGTCTTGTCGATCAGGCTGGGCCAGCGACCTGGACCGTGCTGGAGGTATCGAGTTTTCAGCTGGAAACGATTGTGAAATTCCGTCCGCGGATCGCGGTGATTCTGAACATCACCCCCGACCATCTCGATCGGCATAAGACTTTTGCCAATTACGTCAATGCGAAGGCACGCGTTTTTGAAAACCAGCGGGCCGATGACTTCACCGTGCTGAATGCCGATGATGCCACTGCCGCGGGGTTGGCGGAGCGTACGCACGCGCAATTATTCTGGTTCAGCCGGAAGAAAGAGATTGAAAAGGGAGCTTTCGCGCGCGGAACGCAGATCTATTTTCGCGACGGGGAACGCGAACAAGAGATCATGGCACTGGCGGAAGTTCCTTTGAAAGGCGCGCACAACGTGGAGAATGTGCTGGCGGGAGTTTCCATCGGCATGATCGCGGGGTGCAAACCGGCGCAGGTTCGAGCCGCGGTGCGGAATTTCAAAGCGGTCGAGCACCGCTTGGAGTTTGTGGCCAGAGTCGCGGGCGTGGATTACTACAACGACTCCAAGGCCACTAACGTTGACGCTACCATCAAGGCGCTGGAAGCGTTTCCGGGGGACATTCCTCCGCACCTTCACTTGATTGTTGGGGGCAAGGATAAGGGCAGCGACTATAGCGTCCTGAATGATTTGTTGCGGTCGCGGGTGAAACGCGTTTACACCATTGGAGCGGCGGCAGAGAAGATCGAATCGCAGATTCAGGGTACGGCGGAAATCGACCATGCGGAAACTCTGGAGAACGCGATTCGACGGGCGAGCGAAGCGGCGGTGGCTGGCGATGTGATTCTGCTGGCTCCGGCTTGCGCCAGCTTTGATCAGTTTCAGAGCTATGAACATCGCGGGCGCGTGTTCAAGGAAACGGTGCATTCGTTGGCTATGGCTCGAACCACCTAGGGGGATCGTATCAGGTCGTCCCTTTAGCGCCGGCTCAGCCCCTAAAGGGGCAGTTAATTTGCGGGCCTCTTGGTATCGCTAAAGCGATACCCTGATACGAATCTGGTATTGATAAAGCGATAGATAGATGTGGATCTGGTTCTGCTCGAAGCGATAAACAGATACAAGTTCCTGATACGAAGTCTGCGTGGAACCTAGTCAGTTATCCCCTGTCCAAAATTCCGCGCTCAAACTCCTGCCTGTTTGCGCTGCTCCGTGGTGAAATGAAACTCTCATGGCTAAGCGGGTCAGCGTCGATGGCTGGATGTTCACCGTCACTACGATCCTGGTTTTTATCGGGCTGGTCATGATCTTCAGCGCCTCGGCCGTGATGGCCAAGGAGCGGTTTGGCTCGGCTTACGAATTTCTCGTGAAGCAACTGGTATGGGCGGTTGCGGGGCTCATCGTCATGGTCGTAGCCATGAAAGTGGACTACAGACGGCTACAACATCCGGCGGTCGTTTTCTCGTTTCTTGGACTTACTACGCTCTTGCTGATCTCGGTGTTTTTTCTGGATCGCGCCCATGGCACGCATCGCTGGTTTCACGTGGGACCGATTTCATTGCAGCCTTCGGAACTGGCCAAGCCCGCGCTGATCCTGTTTCTGGCGTGGTTTCTGGAAAATAAAATCCAGGCCATGGACGACTGGCGCAATACGTTGATTCCGGCAGTTGTGCCTACTCTCGTTTTTCTCGGCCTGATTGTTTTTCAGCCCGACCTCGGTACAGCGATCGCTTGTGCGGGCATTACTGGTTGCGTGCTGTTCATCGCAGGAATCCGGCTGCGCTACTTTGGATACGCTTTCGCGGCTGCCCTGTTGCCGCTTTACTTTTTGATCTTTCACGTTTCGTATCGCAAAGACCGCATTCTTGCTTTTCTGAATCCTTATGCGGACCCTAAAGGGTTTGGGTTTCACATTATTCAGTCGCTGATCGCGGTTTCTACTGGCGGCGTCACCGGAATGGGCCTGATGGAAGGAAGACAGAAATTATTTTATCTTCCCGAGCCGCACACGGATTTTATTTTTGCCGTGACCGCAGAAGAGCTGGGGCTGGTGGGAGCTCTTTCGGTCATCATTCTGTTTGGCATTTTCCTGTGGCGTGGGACGCGGGCGGCGCTGCGCACGCAGGATGATTTTGGGCGCTTTTTGGCCGTGGGTATCACCAGCATGATCGTGCTCCAGGCCTTCATCAACATCAGCGTGGTGCTGGGCATGATGCCCACGAAGGGGATTCCGCTGCCATTCGTTTCCTATGGGGGATCATCGTTGTTTGTGACGCTGATGTGCGTGGGCGTGCTGCTGAATATTACGAAACAGGCGGAGTAGGTTCGCCTGGGGTTGGTCTCTTGAAAATTCCCAGCTTAATGCGGTTGTGGAGTTGCGCCCCTTCGGCTTCGCTCACGGCAGGCTCTAACGTCGAAAAGGCCGACGTTATGGGGCACGCGCCTTCCGTGCGGGGCACCCGTCATCCGGTTTCTTAGGCGTTCCCGATTTGCCGGTGCTGGCCGTACACGCGGCTGAAGAGGATGGCGACGATCGCTAGCACGATGGGAGTGAAGACACTGGCCTCGGGACCTACACTGCCTCCGGTAATCCACGTGCGACCGGCAAATTCGGAGTTGAACAGGTTGTGGTAGGGTGGAATTCCGCTGTCGGCTACACCGTAGAAAAAGGTCTGCCCCCAATCCCATCCGGCGTGGAAACCTACGGCCCACCAAAGATTGCCGGTGCGGCGAAGAAATAAACAAAAGAGAAGGCCGAAGAACACGACGGAGAGCAGTCCAAACTTGCTTTCTCCGGGATTGCCGGCGTGAGCCAAGCCGAAGAGAGCCGATAGCAGGAAGGCGGAAGGCCAGAAGCCCATCCCGGTGGTGAGCGTGAACTGCAAGTAGCCGCGAAAGGCGAATTCTTCGGAGAGGCCGACTACTATGAACACAGCGGTCCAAACCAGCGTAGCGGAGATGAGGGTGCGGCCGTGAGTGGCTACGCCGGTGAGATGGAATCCGTGAAAGAGAAAAATACAAAAGAGAGCGCTGCTGATGGCGAGAAAGCCGGCGGCTGTGCCTACCCAGAAGTTTTTGCCGAATGCCGAGTGGAGGGGGAGGCCGTAGTCTCCGTAGTGTCGGCGTTCGAAGCGGGCCATGATCAGGGCGGCGATTGAAGTGAAAAGAAATATGGATGCTTCCATGAGGAACAACCCGGTTGGCCCGACCATGGATACCTGCATCGGGCGATTGCCGTGCAGAAGCAGACGGACGATCAAGGCCAACAAGACATACTCCGCTGCGATGATTGCGATGAAGAGGAAGGCGCGCCATCCGGCGCGGATGCCGTTTGGACTCTGGACGATGGTGTGCTTCGGCGGAGGCAGCGGCGCCAGACCGGGGTCGGAGAGTCCGATGTTTGGTTCGGCCATGCCCTAGTTTACGCGACGACGGTGGATCAAGTTTCATCGCGGAATTGCCGCTTACTTAGTCCGCATGGGAGCGTCTATACTTAGTCCTCTCACAACGGCGACTTCAATCAGAGCGAGGTTTTATGCGGACAGATTCGAGAAATTTGCCGACTTCTTGCCTAATTGCCGGCGTCCTTTTTTTCACGGTTCTTGCGGGAGCGGCCTCTGATGCTCCGGGGGCATCGTCTGACAATGGGCAGGTCGCAGCCCGCATCCAGCGCGTTGAAAACGGGGTCCCTTCTATTTCGCTTGGAGTAGAGAAGCCGCCTTTGCGGCTGAATATCGCCCGGTTGATGGAGATCTACAAAGTGCCCGCGGTCAGCGTCGCGGTGATCGACAATTTCAAGATCGCTTGGGCTAAGGCGTACGGAGTGACCGAAGCAGGCGGCACGTCGCCGGTTACTACGCACACGCTGTTTCAAGCTGGCTCGGTCAGCAAAACGGTCGCAGCCACCGGCGCGCTCTGGCTGGTCGAACGGGGCAAGCTTTCGCTGGATGAAGACGTCAACCAGAAACTGGTTACTTGGAAAGTGCCGGAGAACGAATTTACTAATTCCAAAGATCAGAAAGTGACGCTGCGCCGCCTGATGAGCCACAGTGCGGGACTCACGGTGCATGGTTTTCCGGGGTACGCGGTGGGCGATCCGGTTCCGACGCTAGTGCAGATTTTCAACGGCGAAAAGCCTGCTAATACAGCGCCGATCCGCGTCGATTCTGTGCCGGGCAGCAGGTTCTGGTATTCCGGTGGCGGAGTCACGATCGAGCAGCAACTGATGATGGACGTGAGCGGCCAGCAATTTCCGCAGTTTATGCGGGCGACGGTGTTAGATAAGATCGGCATGAGCGACAGCACATACGAGCAGCCCCTTCCGGTGGAACGCGCAGCAGTGGCGGCTTCGGGAACCCGCGTGGATGGCAAAGTGGTGCCGGGCAAGTGGCACATCTATCCGGAAATGGCCGCCGCCGGGCTGTGGACTACGCCCACCGACCTGGCAAAATTCGCCATTGAAGTCGCGCTTTCCAAGCAGGGCAAGGCGAACCACATTTTGTCGGAGGCGATGACGCGGCAAATGCTTACGCCGCAGATTGAGCACGTGGGTCTGGCATTTTTTCTTGGGCAGGGCGGCAATCCCGCGGCGTTTGGCCATGACGGCGATGACGAGGGATTCCAGGCCGAGCTACTTATGTTTGCCGACTCCGGCAAAGGGGTCGCGGTGATGGCGAACTCCGAGAATGGACTCGCCTTGGCCAGCCACCTGGTGCAAAGCATTGCCCGGGAATATGGCTGGAATTACACCAGCGAAGAAAATGCTAGCGATCTTTTGTGGCTGGTTGCCAGTGCCCGGGGCACGCAGACTGCTATGCAGAAGTATGCGCAGCTGAAGAAGTCTTCTCCGAAGGAGCTGGATGAAAACACCCTGATTCAACTTGCATATCGGACTCTGTTTGCAGGCAAGGTGGACGAGGCGATCCAGGTTTTCAAAGTCGAGGTTCAGGATTATCCGAACTACTGGAACGCTTACGACAGCCTGGGCGAAGCTTACATGAACGCAAAACGAAACGACCTGGCCATCGAAAATTACGAAAAATCGATTGCGCTGAAACCTGATAATCAAAACGGCATCGACATGCTGAAGAAGTTGAGAGCGCAAAAGTAACGTGGAATCGTGTGGTGACGGAGATTTGCCCCGCACCGGACAGCTGTCTTCTACACCCCGGCTTCTTTCTCCATCGCTAGTAACTGCTCTTTGCGCTCCAGACCCCAGCGGTAGCCGCCCAGGTTGCCGTCCTCGCGAATTACGCGGTGGCAGGGAATAGCCACGGCTACCGGATTGGTGGCGCAGGCTCGGGCTACGGCCCGGGTCGCTTTGGGCATGCCTATCTTTCTCGCTACGGCGCTGTAGGAGCGAGTCTCTCCTCGGGGAATTTTTTGCAAGGTTTCCCAGACTTTTCTTTGAAATGCGGTTGTCCTGATATCCAGTGGCAGTGAGGGATTGGGTTCATTTCCCTGCATCAAGCGGGTCAGGTTCACGCTCCATTCGGCTAGGGCGGCATCGTCACGGCGGCGGGTGGCGAAGGGGAATTCGCGCATCAGGCCTTGCTGGAGTTCATGATCGGAGTTGGCGAACTGGATGGCGCAGATGCCTTTGTCGGTAGCGGCGATCAGCATGCGTCCTAGAGGCGAATCGGCGATCGTGTAGCGGATTACGGCTGCGACCGCCCCTCGGCGGTACTTTTCCGGAGTCATGCCGAGCTGGCTGGCGGTGCGTTCGTAGAGACGGCTGCTGGAGCCGTATCCGGCGGCATAGAGGGCCGTAGTGACATCGTGTCCGGCTTGCAGATTTTGTTTTACCTGACGGAAGCGGACGGCATCGATGTAGGCTTTGGGCGAAACTCCCAGCACTGATTTGAACGTCCGCTGCAGGTGGAACGGGCTGCGGCGGAATTCCTTGGCCAACGTGCTCAGCGTGAGGGGATTCTCGATTTGCTGCTCGATGTAACGGCACATGCCGCGAACCAGCGTGGATTGCGGGCTTCCGTCGACCGCCTTGGGACGGCAGCGCAGGCAGGCGCGATAGCCGGCGTGCTCGGCTTGAAGGGCATCGTCGAAGAACGTTACGTTCTCACGGCGCGGGCGTTTGGCGGCACAGGACGGACGGCAGAAGATGCCGGTGCTCGAGACTCCGAAGACGAAGGTGCCGTCCAGGGAACGGTCGCGATCGGCGATCGCTTGCCAGCGACGGGCGTTCATGAGCGCGGCTACTTCGTGGGTCGTGGGCGCGGCTGTTTGTGTTCGTTTCATCGTTGCTGTTTCCTCTGAAAGTATCGCATTGGTGGCCATGCGGCTAACATAGGGCACCGGGACAGCGCGGACTATCCGAATGTTGCGGTCAAACTGAATTCCCGGCTGCATTTACGAATGGCCGGTGGGGGCGCCGGGCGCTCCCTTGGCAAACCCGAATAGACACGGCTTGTTTGCCTCAATAGAATCTGGGATGCATCTCCCTTTCCCATTTCTATGAAACTTGTGACTTTTGAGAACTCTGCACGGCAGTCGCAGATTGGCGCGCTGCTCGGCGAGCGGCAGATCGTCGATTTGAATCTGGCGTGCGCGTTGTACTTGCGCGATGTTGAGGGTGAACCTATTTTCTACCGCATGGCCGATGCGTTGGTGCCACCCGATATGCGGGCGCTGTTCCAGGGGGGAGACACAAGCTTGGAGGCGGCGCGTAAGGCTCTGGACTACGTTGCGCATCTCGATGCGGACTTTGCTTCCCACGGTGCTGGTCACGTCACGGGCCCTGGTGGCGAGACGCTGATTTACTCACTGGGCGATATACGTCTGCGGGCGCCTATCATTCCTAAGAAGTTCTTTCACACGGCGGGGAACTTTCGCGAGCACCACGAGGAAGCTACTAAAGCGGGTTTTTCGCATCCGGTCATGCCCTGGATCGTTTTCTTTCAGAATGTCGATGCGATTATTGGGCCGGACGAACCGGTGATCTATCCCGAACACCTTACCCAGGAACTGGATTACGAACTGGAGCTGGCAGTCGTTTTGAAGAAAGCAGGCAAGCACTTTACGCCGGTAGAGGCGGCCGAATACATCGGCGGCTACACCATTTTCAATGACATTACGGCGCGCGATATTCAGCGACGCGAAATGAGATCGGGCGTATTCAGTTTTTGCAAGGGGATCGATACGTTTTGCCCGCTGGGGCCGTGGATCGTGACGGCCGACGAGATTCCTGACGCGCACAACCTGGCGATGGAACTGCGCGTCAACGGGGAGTCGCGGCAGCGGTCCCACTCCAGCAAAATGTCGGTGAAGATTCCGGAGATACTTTCGCATTACTCACCGATGGGATACTGCGCGGGCGACGTGGTGTCGACGGGAACGGTGTCGGGCGTGGCGGCATTTTCGGGAGACCCTAAAGCTTGGTATTTGAAACCCGGCGACGTGATGGAGTGCGAGATCGAGAAGATTGGCGTGCTGCGCAATCCGGTGATCTCTTGGGAGAAGGCGTATGGGAAGGAGAAGAATTTGTAACGGGAAACTTGTAATTCGGCGATTTTGTAATTTGCAACCAATAACAAGGCCCTCCCAAAAGCCTTGTCTGGCAATGGTTTCGGGACCATTAGTCCTTCCAAGTTGAGGTTGGATACGCTGGACTGGTTTCTCATAAAGTGCAGATGGTTGCACCCTGGGTTCTCGGGTGATCTCGTTTTTGCTTCCTAACTCCATTTCCTACTATTACTTACATTTCATCTTGCATATGGTTTCATGGGTGCACTGGCTCTTGTGAAGCCCGGAAGGTAGCGGGCTCCCTGGGGGCAACTTGAGCGTCGTTTACAGCACTGAGTGTGCAGCTCCTAAAACGGCCTCGCGGCCGGTGGGAATGATGCCGCTGCTGGTGATTCTGTTCGTCATCTCGTACTGCATATTGACTATGCTGGTTTTCGAGCAGGGACAGACCATTGAATCGCAACGCAACTTGATCCGCGAGATGTTGAAGGACAGTGCGCAGCTGTCAGCGTTGAAAGATAAGCTGGCGCGCGAGCGGGCGTCGGTGAGCGCCGAACAGAAGAACGCGGAATCGGGCGCCCCGCTGGCGGGGACCAAGGGATCGGGCGCAAAAGGATCGGACTCCAAAGGATTGAACAAAGAAACCAAACGGCCGGGAAAATCGGCCCACGAGATGAAGCAAGCGCCGGAAAAGCCGGCTGCGGATTTGGAAGACGTGCGACGCGCCACCTCAGTCATCTAGGCAGCCGCCCTGCAACCCGGAGAAGCGAATCTGGGTTTTTTAGATAGCACGCAGTTGAGAGACACGGTTCTGTGAAGACGCGGCCCATGTGGGGGCCGTAACGAAGCGAGACCCAAAATGAAGGCCCTGGCCCTAGCCCTCGTGTTGTCACTTCCCGTCCCCCGGTTGGCACCGCCAGCCCAGCTTTCTCCCACCAGCAGCCAGCAAGCTCCGAAGCGAAAGGGCGGTCGTTGGTATTTTGCGGCAACCGGGCATGCGGTGTATTGCTACGGGCCGGTGATGACGATGCCGCAACCTCCAGGGAGATTGCTGAAAGTGGCTACGTTTTGCCGTGGCGACCAGACGATTGTGCCGCTGAAGGATTAGTTCCATCCCTCGGGGGCTAAAGCCGCGCCCTGTCAAAGCAGAACCAAGGCCGAATTCTCTGCAGGCCGTAAAGTCGTCCCTTCACGCCGTTTTTAATCAGCGTTTTATCTTCGCCCTGTAGTCGCCCTATAATCGGTAGTCAGAACTCCATTTTTGCGAGGGCCCGTAGCTCAAGCGGATAGAGCATCGGATTTCTAATCCTCAATAACTCAACCCATTCTTTGTTCTCCAAACCCCTTAAAACCCTTGTCCCGCGCGGCTTTCAGAGAGTTTATGACAGGCTGCCCGCGAACGTGTGCGAGTCGTTTTGTAACGTCTTTTGCTTTCTTATTTTTTGCTGACGGGCATAACTCGGGCACGATTTTCGGCTCCAAGTTATAGAGAGACTCTCTAAGTCGCTGCCGATTGGCAGCAACTTACCAGCGCTCCGTGTGGAATCGCCCGCTAGTCTGTGCGTTAAAACGGCTGTGGGAGAGCGGAAACAGGGCTGCCTGCTCGCGCGAGCGCTCCGGCGAAGGGTAAGACACCCCCAGAGCGTCCTAGCGCGTTTTCTG
>JBEKED010000040.1:0-16596 GCA_050014035.1 Terriglobales bacterium | reverse complement strand
GGCCAGGAATAGCGCATCAGCGCCTCGATGGCATCGTCGGTCATCTCTCGCGGACGGCGGCCGTAGGCCGAAGCGAACTCTTTCAGAAAATGGCGAGCGAACAAGGGAATATCTTCCTTGCGCTCGCGCAGCGGTGGAACTACGAACGGAACCACATTCAGGCGGTAAAAAAGATCTTCGCGGAAGTTACCCTTGGCGATTTCTTCCTCCAGATCCTTGTTCGTCGATGCAATTACGCGCACATCAACCGTCACCGGATCGTCACTGCCCACCGGGATGAATCGCTGTTGTTCCAAGGTGCGCAGAACCTTCGACTGCGTCTTCAGGCTCATGTCGCCGACCTCATCGAGAAACAAAGTGCCGCGATCCGCCTTCTGAAACTTGCCTTCCTTGTCGGACGTGGCTCCGGGAAACGACGACTTGCGGTGGCCGAACAGTTCGCTGTCGATCAGGTCTTCAGGAATCGCTGCGCAATTCATCTCCACAAACATTTCATTCTTGCGCAGGCTCTGCATGTGGATGGCGTGTGCGACCAGCTCTTTGCCGGTGCCCGATTCGCCGTAGATCAACACGCGACCGTTGGTCGGCGCCATCAGCGCAATCTGCTGGCGCAGGGCCTTCATGGGAACGCTGTCGCCAACAATTACGACCTTGGTCTGCAGTTGCTTGCGCAGGTCGAGATTTTCGTGGCGCAGCCGCCGCGCGTCAATCGCATTCTTGACCAGGATGAGAGTCTTTTCGAGCGACAGCGGCTTTTCGGCAAAATCGTAGGCGCCCAGCTTGGTGGCACGTACGGCCGTCTCGATGGTTCCGTGGCCCGAGATCATGATGACCTCCGGTGGGTCCTCCATCTCGCGGATGTTCTCCAGCACTTCGAGGCCGTCGATGCCGGTCAGCCATACGTCCAGCAAGATCAGATCGAAGCTCGTTTTGCGCAGCGATTCGAGGCAATCTTCACCGCTTGCGCTGACGCTGATTTTGTAGCCCTCGTCTTCAAGAATGCCGCGCAGGGATTCGCGGATGCTGGATTCGTCATCGACGATGAGGATGTGGGCCATGTTCGCTTTTCAACTCTTCCGGATTTTGTCATCCGGAGCGAAGCGAGGGATCTGTATTCTTGCGGCGAACTGCAGATCCCGCGCTTCGCTCGGGATGACAATTCATGAAAAGTGTCGCCGAACCGCACCTGATTTCACGGTCGGCCGCTAGCTGGCCGCGGGAGCGCTGATCGTTTCCACCGCTACTGGCAGCTCGATTACGAAGCGGCTGCCGACCGGCTTGTTTTCTTCGACGCGGATCGAGCCGCGATGGTCTTCCACAATTCTGCTCACAATGGCCAGGCCGAGGCCGGTGCCGCGTTGTTTAGTAGAAAAATAGGGCAGAAACAGCCGTTCCTTCACGTCGCGCGAAACTCCCAGCCCGGTGTCGGAAACCACCAATTCAACCGCATCGCGGCTGCCCACGAGAGCTGTCGAAATCGTGATCTCTTTCAGGATCGCGTCCTGCATCGCCTCCGCCGCGTTGTCCACAAGGTTGGCTACCGCGCGCCTGATTGCTTCGGGATCGGCCATGACGGCCGGCAGATCGTGCGCGAGTTCTGTACGTACGCGAATGCCCTCCAATCGCCCATTGAACATGGCGAGCGCGCTCTCCACCAGGTTATTCAAGCTAGCGGGTTGCGGGCGCGAAGCCGGAAAGCGCGCCAGCACGGAAAATTCGTCGACCAGGGCGCGCACGGTCTCGACGGCATTGCCAATGGTTTCCGCGCAGGTGCGGATGACTTCGAGGGAAGTGGCATCGGGCGCCGCGCCCCGCGTCAAATGGCGATGAATGCGCTCGGCCGAAAGTGCGATTGGGGTCAGCGGGTTCTTGATCTCATGCGCCACGCGGCGCGCCACTTCACGCCAGGCCGCTTGTTTCTGGGCGCGCAGCAGGTCCGACAAGTCTTCGAAGACCAGCACATATCCACGGCTTTCGCCGGCATGGCTGAGCGCGGAAACGGTGACTGCGACATTCAACTGCGCGCGCGGCAACGCCAGTTCCATGGTTGCTGCGGTGATGCCCATACGATCGGCGCGGCGGAGAAGCGGTTCGAGATCAGCCAGCACATCGGCGGGCACCACCTCGCGCAGCGGCCGGTTCACGAGCGAAGCCGGGCTTACATATTCGCTGCGCTCGAGGTAAAACATTCTCGAGAAAGCGGCATTGGCCAGCGTCACCTGGCGCGCGCCGTCAATCGAAATCACTCCGGTCGGAATACTTTCAAGAACGGTTTCAATGTACTGGCGTCTGCCTTCGAGCGCCTGATTGGCTGCGCCCAGGTCGCGGCTGGAGGCTTCGATCTGGTGACGGCTGGATTCGAGTTGCTCGGCCATGCTGTTAAACGACTGCACCAGTTCCGCCAGTTCGTCGGTGGCGCGAATATCGACACGGTAATCCAGTTGGCCCTTGGAGATGGCTTCGGTCCCCGCCGCCAGCGCCGCGACCGGGCGGTTTACCAACTTCGAAAGCAGCAGTGCCAGCCAAGTCGAAGCAAACAGCACCACTACCGTCAGCAGCAGAAGGAATCCGATGTAGGTCCGCCGAAACAGTTTTCTCTTTGCGGCCAGTTCGATGTAGCGATGCTGGCTTTCCTGAATCTGCCGGGCCGTCTCGGCGAATTTTGGCGGCAGAGGCATGGCGACTAGCACAGCGCCGTCTTGTAGCGGAGCCGCGGCCACAATGTAGTCGGTCGGTCCCCACTGGAAATGCGGGTGCTCACCGTGCAAAGCCGAGGCCAACGGGAAACGATCCTTGATCCCGGTCCAGGGCGCGGGCAGATTCAGGCTGGCGGCGGGATTGCCGTTGGCCAGCGCCAGAACGAATCCACCTTGCAGCGTCGGGATGTGTTCGCGAAGTTCTTGATTCGCTTCCATGGCGTTCTTGTTGGCCAAGGCTCTTTGAAATTCATCCGTCTGCGCAATGGATTGGGCTTCGGATGCCGCATTTTTGCCCGCGTAGTCATAGAGAAGGGCCGACATGGCGGCGGTGTCGGCGCGCACTTCCTCGACCGGCTGCGAAAACCACTTGTCGATCGAGCGGTTCATGAGCCCGTAGGAGAACCAGAACATCGCAATCACCGGCAAGAATGAAAGCAGCAGACTGACCACCACCAGCCGAGTGCGGAATTTTGAGCCGGCTACACCTTGCCGGCGCTCGGCGAAAAGCTTTAGCAGGTTGCGCCCGAGGACGAGCGTAAGTGCGAGGAAGGCAAAGAAAATCAAGCCGCTCAATCCAGCGAAGAAAAGAAGCTCGTCATTGCTGTCGGGGCTGATGAACTTCAGATTGAACGAGGCTTGTCCCACCAGAATCGCCAGCAGCAAAAAAGCGCAGATGCCAAGCGCGATGACAGCCTTTCGACGGCCGGAGGTCTTGCTTTCTTCGCGAATTGGATTTGGCGCGGCCAAGGATTGATGACATTATAGGGCGTCGTTGGTCGTTAGTCGCTGGTCGTTCGCGGTTCGTCGCTTGGCCAAAAATAACGGGCAAGCCAACCACTTGCGACCCACGACTAACGACTAACGACGGGCGGCCTTGCCGCTTGTAGCGCTTCCCGCAGCGCCTCATGCGCGGGCTTGGCCCGATAGTTCCGATCGAAGAGCAACGCTGCGCCTTGGGTGTGCTTGGAGTGCGATCCGATCCAGGAATATTTGTCGGTAAAACCCCAGGTTTGGATCGCCGTGCATCCGCGATGCGAAAGACAGGCGATGGCAATCTGGCGATAGATTTCCGCCTGTTGCTGCAAGTCCTCGGCGCTGGCATTGCCTTCGGTATTTACGGGCAAGGCAACATCCATCTCGGTGATGTGCACTTGCGCTCCTAGATCGGTGAAGCGCTTGATGTTGGCGGAAATGGACGCGACATCGGCGTGCAGGTTTGCGATATGCATCTGCAATCCGACGCCATCGATGGGAACCCCGCGCGCGCGGAAGTCGCGCACCATGGCATAGATTGCGTCCGACTTCGGATTCATGGTTTCGGCCTCGGCCTCGTTATAAAACAGCAGCGCCTGCGGATCGGCTTCATGCGCCCAGCGAAAACACTGTTCAATGTACGCGTAGGTTTGCTTCGAGCTTCGAACTGCGGGCTCCGAGCGGGCAGGGTTGCTCGAAGCTCGAAGCTCGGCGCTCGAAGCTGGCGTAATTCCCGGCTGATCGCGCCAGATCGTGCTGCGCAGTTCTCCGGGATGCAACTCGTCGAACGCCTCGTTGACCACGTCCCAGGCGAATACTTTGCCCCGGTAATGTCCCACCACCGTCTTAATGTGGTGCTCAAGAATTTCGGAGAGGTCGGCCGACGTGTAGCTTCCTTCCGTCAGCCATTTGGGATTCTGACGGTGCCAGACCAGGGTATGGCCACGCACCTTCATGTCATGCCGCATCGCGAAATCCACGACCTGGTCGGCTAGAGAGAAGTCGAAAGATTCCCGCTCCGGATGCACAACCTCCCACTTGAGCGCATCTTCCGGTTCCACCATGTTGAATTCACGCGCCAGCGTGGCAGCGTATGCCGCTTCGGAAAGTTGAGCCGGCCGAACCGCGGTGCCGATCAGAATTCCAGACGCCCGCACGGCCTCGCGCAACGGCTCGCGAACGTCACCGTCAAATCCCAGGCAAAAGGGAATCGCCGCCAAATAAGATGCCAAGCCCAAAGCTCGGTGTTTCATGAAGTGCCGTCCTTGTCGTCATCGTCGATGCACACTCCGATGCTCACTCCGATGATTCACTTTGCCTCAGGAAGGAATTTCTGCAAAGGACACAGCTCACACTGCGGTTGTGACTTTAGGCAGTAAGTTTTACCCACGCCCACGATCAGCCCGTGCATCTCATTGAAAATTTGTACCAACGGAGAACGCTTGGCTTTGCGAACGGGGGAAGGCGAATGCGAAGTTCTTCGCGGCGCGGACGGATGCTTTCTTACCGCCGAGACGCCGGGAGCGCCGAGGAAAACTTCTTGAGCTCGTGAAGAGCCCCCCGCAGCAGGAACTCCGCCCAGTGCCGACTCGAATAGCAATCGAATCTCCTCATAATCCGCCGCGCTTGAGATAATCCGATGCCGTTCCAAAATGCGCCGCGTATAAGCGTCCACCACAAACACCGGATGATTACCGGCATACAACAGAATCGAGTCCGCGGTCTCCGGCCCGACGCCATGGAGCGCCAGCAGTTCGTCGCGGAGTTCAGCGGTCGGTCGTTTCAGCATCCGCGCCAAGGAGCCGGCGTAGCGCTCATCGAGAAAGCGCACGAAGGTTCTCAGACGCTGCGCCTTCTGCCGAAAGTAGCCTGTCGGACGAATCAACTGCTCCAGCTCAGATTGAGGAACGCGCCGAATCGCGCTGACGGTCAGACGCCGCGCCCTTCGAAGGTTACTGAGCGCTTTCTCAACATTCGTCCACGCCGTGTTCTGGGTTAGATATGCTCCAACAATGACCTCAAAACGCGACCGCGCCGGCCACCAATGCTGGCGTCCCCACTGGGAAAACAAGGTGTGGTAATAGGCGCGGATTGCTTCGTGTTGGGCTTCGGCCATGAGCGGTCGGTGGGAATGCCAGCTCCACCATTGTAGGTCCCGTCGTTGGTGATTCGTCGATAGTCGTTCGCAATTAGTCGCATTGCCGCGATCCGAAGCTCGCGTTTGCGAACAACTAACGACGATCGACTAACGACTTTCTTTGCACCGAAGATCATGGTCCGTCGCGTTTGTGATGCTTGTCACATCGCGACTTTCTGCCACTAATAGCGCCAGTTGCGCGGCCGACCCCTAATCCCAGCGAAGTACAAGTACTTAAGTTACTTTTTCGGAATGCCCATTGGGTTGACAATTTGTGTCAGTGCGAAAGTTTCGTTGCGGATCCCCCGCTGATCAGCGGTTTTCGCATGGACCCGGGATTTCGCGAGAAACACAGGAGAGATATGTCTCAGCGGCTCGGTGACCTGCTCGTCAAAGAAAAGGTCATCACACAAGAGCAGTTGGAACAGGCGACGAAACTCCAGAAGGAGTCGCACACTCGGCTCGCCTCGGCGCTGGTCAAGTTGGGATTCCTCTCCGATGAGGATGTCACCAATTTTCTCTCGCGCCAGTACGGCGTCCCCGCCATCAATCTTTCGTATTTTGAAATCGATCCTGCCGTCGTCAAGCTGATTCCTTACGAAACCGCGAAACGCTATCAGATCCTGCCGCTCAGCCGGGTCGGCGCTTCGCTCACCATCGCCATGGTTGACCCCACCAACGTCTTTGCCATGGACGATATCAAGTTCATGACCGGCTTCAACATTGAGCCGGTGGTGGCTTCCGAGAGCTCCATTGTCGAGGGCATCGATAAGGCCTACGGCACTTCCAAAGAGGAAGAGCTTGAAAATGTAATGCAGTCGATCAACGATGCCGGCGAAACCGACATCGAGGTACAGAACGAAGAGCAGGAACTCGAGCTCCGCGAACTGGAGAAAGCGGCCGACGAGGCTCCCATCGTCAAGTTGGTGAACCTGGTGCTGACCGACGCTGTAAAGCGGGGCGCCAGCGACATTCACATGGAGCCCTACGAAAAAGAATTCCGCGTCCGCTTCCGCATTGACGGTGTTCTGCAGTTGATCATGAATCCGCCGCTCAAACTGAAGGACGCTATCACATCGCGCCTCAAGATCATGGCCAAGCTCGACATCAGCGAGAAGCGCTTGCCGCAGGATGGCCGCATCATGCTGAAGATGCAGATCGGGGGCAAGAAAAAGCAGCTTGATTTCCGCGTTTCGACGCTGCCCACGCTGTGGGGCGAAAAAATCGTGCTCCGCCTGCTCGACAAGGAAAATCTGCGCCTCGATATGACCAAGCTTGGCTTCGAATCGGAGTCGCTGGTCAAATTCGAGAAGGCCATTCTCAAGCCCTACGGCATGGTGCTGGTCACCGGCCCTACAGGATCGGGCAAGACCAACACGCTCTACTCGGCCATCTCGCGTCTCAACCAGCCCGACACCAACATCATGACCGCCGAAGACCCGGTTGAGTTCCAACTGGGAGGCGTGAACCAGGTGCAGATGAAGGAGCAAATCGGGCTGAATTTTGCCACCTCCCTGCGCGCTTTCCTGCGCCAGGACCCCAACATCATTCTGGTCGGCGAAATCCGCGACTTTGAAACCGCTGAAATCGCCATCAAGGCCGCACTTACTGGCCACCTTGTTCTATCGACGTTGCACACCAACGGCGCGCCCGAAACCATTACGCGCCTTATGAACATGGGCATCGAACCCTTCCTGGTGGCGACTTCAGTGCATCTGATCTGCGCTCAGCGCCTCGTCCGGCGCATCTGCAAGGATTGCTCCGAGCCGGTCGAAATGCCGCCCCAGGCCCTGATCGACGAAGGCTTTACGCCCGAAGAGGCCAAGACAGTGCAGGTCATGAAGGGCAAGGGCTGCACCACTTGCAACAAGACCGGTTACAAAGGCCGCACCGGTTTGTACGAAGTGATGGAAGTGGACGACGAGATCCGGGAACTGGTTCTGGTGGGCGCATCGGCGGTTGAACTCAAGAAAAAAGCGATTGAACGCGGCATGATCACGCTGCGGCGCAGCGGGTTAATCAAGGTGGCGGCAGGCTGGACCACGCTCGAAGAAGTGGCCCGCGAAACGATTCATTAGGAACGCGGTTCGCCATTCGCTCTTCGACTGGCGAACGACGAAAAGCGAATAGCAAACGACAAACGACGAACAGGGAACGACGAGCGGTTGAAATTACAAAAGGAAAGACGGAAAACTTATGGCACTGTCATTGAGCGATTTGCTTCGCCGCATGCTGGAGATGGGCGGCAGCGACCTCCACATCACCACCAACTCGCCGCCCCAGATCCGCGTGCACGGGCATCTCGTGCCGCTCGATCTGCCGCAGTTGACGCCGGCTGAGACCAAGCAACTCGCCTACAGCGTGATGACCGATTCGCAGAAGCACCGCTTTGAGGAAACCCTCGAACTGGACTTCTCTTTCGGCTTAAAGGGCCTGGCTCGCTTCCGCGCCAACGTCTTCAATCAGCGCGGCGCGTCGGCTTGCGTTTTCCGTCTGATTCCGTTTGAGATTAAATCCTTCCACCAGCTCGGCCTGCCGCCCATTGTCAGCAAACTGTGCGACAAGCCACGCGGTCTGGTGCTGGTGACCGGGCCGACGGGCTCGGGCAAGTCCACCACGCTCGCGGCCATGATCGACAAGATCAATAGCGAACGTCACGAACACATCCTCACCATCGAGGACCCGATCGAGTTCGTGCACATGAACAAGAACTGCGTGGTCAACCAGCGCGAGTTGCACTCTGACACCAAGAGCTTTACCGACGCCCTGCGGGCCGCGCTTCGGGAAGACCCGGACGTGGTGCTGATCGGCGAAATGCGCGATCTTGAAACCATCGAGTCGGCGCTGCGCATCGCCGAAACCGGCCATCTTACCTTCGGCACGCTGCACACGAATTCCGCGAGTTCGACCATCAACCGCGTGATCGACGTGTTCCCGTCGCATCAGCAATCGCAGATTCGCGCCCAGCTTTCCCTGGTGCTCGAAGGCATCATGTGCCAAAGCCTGTTGCCGAAAATCGACGGCAAAGGCCGCGCCATGTGCATGGAAATCCTGGTGCCCAATGCCGCCGTGCGCAACCTGATCCGCGAAGACAAGATTCACCAGATTTATTCCTCCATGCAGTCGGGTCAGGAAAAGTTCGGGATGCAGACTTTCAACCAGGCGCTCGCCACCGCCTATTTCCAGAAGCAGATCTCTCTGGAATTGGCACTGACGCGCTCCAGCAATCAGGACGAGTTGCAGGAAATGATCGCGCGCGGTTCTGGCCTTGTGCAGCGGGGCGTTCCGACGCCCGCGGGCAAAGGCGCGGTGACGGCCAAGCGCTGAGATCAGGTGTCGGGTCTCAGGTTTCAGGTCTAGGTTTCAGAGGTTCGATGTCAGGCGCTTACGCGTCAGGTCTTAACGGTTAAGGTGGCAGGTTTTCCTGACACTTGGGACCTGTCACCTGACACCTGGTTCATTAAGGAGAAGTAATCATGCCGGTTTTCACATTTTCGGGAAAGAATGCCTCGGGTGAGAAGGTTCAAGGAGAGCGCGTCGCCGTCAACAAAGACGGACTGGCCTCGCAACTGCGCAAGGAGCGCATCACGCCGGGCTCCATCCGCGAGAAGGGCAAGGAATTCTCACTGCCCACTTTCGGGACCAGCAAGGTCAAGGTCAAGGACGTGGCCGTGTTCTTCCGCCAGTTCTCGGTCATGATCGACGCCGGCCTGCCGCTGGTGCAATGTCTGGAGATTCTGGGCGCCAACCAGGAGAACCCGAGCTTTCAAAAAACCCTGCTCGGCGTCCGCACCACGGTCGAAGGCGGCTCGACGCTGGCCAATGCCATGCGCCAGTATCCAGTCATCTTCGACGACCTGACCACTAACATGATCGAGGCCGGCGAGACCGGCGGTATTCTCGACATCATTCTGCAACGCCTGGCCATCTACGTGGAAAAGGCGGTCCGGATGAAGGCGGCCGTCAAGTCGGCGTTGATCTATCCGGTGGCCGTCGTCTCCCTCGCCGTGCTGATCGTGGGTGCGCTGCTCAAGTATGTGGTGCCGATCTTTGCCAACCTTTTTGTCGGTCTGGGAGTCGCGCTGCCGCTGCCCACGCGCATTACCATCGGCCTCAGTGAGTTCGTCGGCCATTTCTGGTGGTTCTTCTTCCTGGGGATCGGCGGCACCATTTATGGGATCAAGCAGGTTCGCAAGCACCCGCGGGGTGGCTATTACTTCGATGCCATGCTGCTCAAGCTGCCGATTATCGGCATACTGCTGAAAAAGATCGCGGTCGCCCGTTTCACCCGCACCCTGGGCACGCTCATTACCTCCGGCGTTCCGATTCTCGAAGGCTTGGCCATCACCGCCCGCACCTCGGGCAACAAAGTGCTAGAAGAAGCGCTGATGAGAGTGCGCAAGGCGATTGAAGAAGGCCGCACCATTGTCGATCCCCTGCGCGAGTGCGGCGTCTTCCCCAACATGGTGACGCAGATGATCGGCGTCGGCGAAGCGACCGGCGCCATGGACTCGATGTTGCAGAAGATCGCGGACTTCTACGAAGACGAAGTCGACGCGGCCACCAAGGACATGCTGGCCATGCTGGAGCCGGTCATCATTGGCTGTCTCGGCGTCAGCATCGGCGGCATCATTATTTCTCTGTACATGCCGTTGTTCGCGATGATCGGAAAACTGGCGGGATAGAGAAAGCGTCGTTCGCTGTTCGCTCTTCGCTCTTCGCCCAGGCGGCATTGCGGACCGCAAACCGCGAACGACGAATAGCGAACAACGAACGACGAATCGCGAACGACAAACGACCACCGACAAACGACGAAGCCCATCTCATGCACTCCACCTCCGATGAGCGGAACTGGCTGACGTGGCTGGTGAAGGTTCGCATCCTGATCCTGATGGTTCTGCTCGCCATCGAGCTGGCCGTCATCCGCCTGACGCCCAGCCCCCTGCCTGTCATGCCTTTCCTCACCGGCATGGTGCTGTGGTTCGTGCTTTCGCTCTTCTTTCTTTTTCTGGTTTCCGTCTGGAGCGAGCACCGGCTGCAAGCCATTCTCCAGGTGGTCTCCGATCTGGCGATGGTCACGCTTGTCGTCCATCTCACGGGCGGAATCGACAGCTCACTGAATTTCCTCTATCCCCTGGTAATCGTGGTCGCCTGCATGCTGCTGCCGCGGGCCTGGGGATACCTGAGCGCCGCCCTGGCTTTCATTTTCTTCGGAACCATTCTCGAACTCGATTACTACCTCGTGATTCCGTCTTATTCCACTTCCCATCCCAAGCTCAAGGCGCTGCAGGTAGTGATTTTCGTCAACCTCTTCGCCTACTTTGCCATTGCCTATCTGGCCGGCCTGCTGATGAGCAAGCTGCGGCAGGTGGATGTGCAGCTGAAAGACGCGAGCGGCGCGCTCGAAAATCTGCAGGCGCTGCATGAAAATATCGTGCAGTCCATGAGCGGCGGCGTCATCACTACCGGGCTCGACGGGCGCATCACGCTGGTCAACCGCGCTGCCCAGCAACTGCTCGAGATTTCCGAAGCCGAGTTGCGCGGCCGCTCCGTGGCCGATCTGTTCCAGGATCCCCTGCCCCACTTTGGGGGCGACCGCGGCGCGGCCGAAGTCCGCTATATCGCCGGCAACGGATTCCGCAAGACGTTTCGCGTGATGGTTTCCGCGCTCGATCTGAGCGCGCGCAGCGACGTGGGCTTTGTCTATTCTTTCGACGATCTCACCGAGATCCGCCGCCTGGAACGCGAAGTCCGCATGCAGGATCGTTTGGCTGCGGTCGGCCGGCTCGCCGCCGCCATCGCCCACGAGATCCGCAATCCCCTGACTTCGATTGCGGGCTCGGTCAGCATGCTGTCGGATGCTCCCAGTCTGAATGCCGAGGAGCGGCACCTGCTGCAGATTGTGACTCGTGAATCGGACCGCCTCAACAACATCATCACCGATTTTCTGGCTTACTCGCGCGGCAAGCAGTATCGTTTCGACCGCGTGAATCTCATTCCGTTGATCGAGGACACGCTCACTTTGCTCGAACACCGGCTCACCGCCGAAAATGCCGGCATTAAGATTGAGCGCAACTTTCCGAAATCCGAGGCTTGGGTTCTGGGCGACGGCGACAAGCTGAAACAGGTGTTCTGGAACTTCTCGGAAAATGCGGTGCGCGCCATTAAAACGACGAACAAAGGTGGAACGCTGACCGTGACGCTCACCGCACGCGGCCCGGAGTGGGAGATGAGTTTCGCGGACACCGGGCCCGGCATCAACCCGCAGCAGACGGAAAAAATCTTTGAGCCCTTCCAGTCGAATTTTGAAGGCGGAACCGGGCTCGGCCTGGCCATCGTCTACCAGATCGTGCAGGCGCATGAAGGCAAGGTGTGGGCGCGTTCGGAAGTCGGCAAGGGGACGAGTTTCGTGGTGCGCCTGCGGCGCATGGACGCAGCTGCAGTGATTGGAACATCGCCGGGCCCAGAAACCGCCGCGGCCTCAATGCCCGCAGGCGCACTGGCAAGCGCTGGAGCCGCAGCCGCAAAAGGAGGGGCGCGTGGGTAACATTCTCGTCTGCGACGACGAGCGCTCCATCTGCGAACTGCTCGACATAGCCCTGCGCCGCGACGGCCATAAAGTCGAAACCGTCACCTCGGGCGATGCTGCCAAGCGCAAAATCGACAGCGCGCTGTTCGACGTGATTGTGACCGATATCAAAATGCCGGGCGTCGACGGCGTGGAAGTTCTGCGGCACGCGCATCAGATCTCGCCCGAATCCGCCGTGATTTTAATGACTGCCGTCGACGACTACGAAGCCGCCGTGCAGGCGGTCAAAGCCGGAGGCGCGACCGACTACATCCGCAAGAGTCCCGGCCTGGTCGATGAAGTCAAACTGGCCATCGCGCGCTCGCTCACGAAAGTCTCTTTGAGCCGCCAGAACTTTGCCCTGCGCCGCGATGCCGGCACGCGCAACTCGCTCGACAACATCGTTGGCGTGAGCGCGGCGATCGAAAAGCTTAAGCAGACCATCCGCACCGTGGCCACCACCAGCAGCACGATTCTCGTTTACGGGGAAAGTGGAACCGGCAAAGAACTCGTAGCCCGCGCCGTGCACACTTGCTCGCCCCGGGCCGGAGAGGCCTTTGTCTCGGTCAACTGCGGAGCCTTCCCCGAGACGTTGCTGGAAAGCGAACTCTTCGGTTACGTCAAAGGCGCCTTCACGGGAGCCAACCAGAACCGCCGCGGCCTGTTCGAAGTGGCCGACCAGGGCACGATTTTTCTCGACGAGATTGGCGAGATGACCATGCCCATGCAGGTCAAACTGCTGCGCGTTTTGCAGGAGCGCACCGTGCGTCCGGTGGGCGGCACCAGCGAAATTCCGGTCGATGTGCGTGTCATCGCCGCCACCAACCGCGATCTCGACCGCCAGGTCACCGAAGGCACTTTCCGCGAGGATCTCTACTATCGCCTGAACGTTATTCCCATTCGCGTGCCGGGATTACGCGAGCGGCGCGAAGACGTGCCGCTCCTGGCCAATCATTTCCTGAAAAAATATGCGCCCGGTGCGGGCAAGAGCATTCACGGCGTCGCCGCCCCGTCCCTCGAAGCACTGACGGGCTACGACTGGCCGGGCAACGTCCGCCAGCTGGAGAATACAATCGAGCGCGCGGTCGCGCTTGAAAGCACGAGCGAGTTGCGAGTCGAGTTGCCGGCCGAGCGGCCCAAGGCCCGTGCCGTGGCCGCCGGCGCTGAAACTCCATTCGCGGCTACCATGACGAACCTGCCCGCGGGCTCGGTTCTGCCCGAAGGCGTGAACATGGAGAACTACGTCGCGCAAATCGAGCGCGGGCTGCTGCAGTCCGCCCTCTCACAAACCAATGGCGTGCAAGTGCGCGCTGCCGACGTGCTCGGCATCTCCTATCGGTCGTTCCGCCACTTGATGAAGAAGTACGAGCTGTAGGGAGCGGCTCTCAGCCGCCAGCCCTCAGCCAAACTACTCAAGCTGGGCTTTGGAAGAGAACGGCTTCAGCCGCACCATTTAACGTTCTGGGATTCCTGTCGCACCCAGGGCGCGAACTTCGTGTTCCATGGAGTCTAGCCGCTGTAACTCGGCTTCGACCGCAGGCGCGCCCTCTTCGCGTACTTTTTTTGCGCGGGCCAACGCTTGTTCTGCGATGCGGCTGACTTCGTGCAACAGTTTACGAATCTCGGTTTCCAGGCGCGCTCGGCTTTCCTGAACGCGGTTGAGGATATCGCTTTGCACACGGGTGCTGTTGAACTCGAGCAGCCGGGTGAGAAAGTTCCGCGCATCGTTTGTGATGATCGTATGGGCGCCTATCAGGGCAATAATCAGGTCCGCCAGCCAGCGCAAGGGTGATGCGGGCTGCGCGACTTCGAGAAAGTCCAGGAAAGTGAATTCGGAACGGACGCGAAATCCGCTTTCCGGATCGAGTGCATGGGGCATTCGCGCGAGTTCGGGAACGCCCGCTTGGGCGAGCTTCTTGAGAAAGTCGTTGGCCATCTCCACGAAGCGCACGGCGACCCTACGATATTCTTTCTCGGCTTCTTCCTGCTCGGGTTTCAACCACGGCACGATATGGCGGCGAGCGACTTGCTGCGCTTCGCGGAAGGTGCGGCGGCGATACGATGGGCCGAACCCGCCTGAGACGGATTGCAGCGCAGTCTCGAATTCCTGGCTCGCCTGCGGCATTACGCGTGCGAGAAATGCCTTGTGGCGATCGACGAACCGGTCCGAGAGATGCTGTTGTTCGGCCATAAAGAGATACGCTAGCTCTCGCATCGAGCGCTCGGCATCGGCGATGGTCTGCTTCATGACTGCGATGCGCCGCTGGGAATCTTCGACCGGCCTTTGCAGGGCCTCGCGTTCTTCCGTGATGATGACAAGGAGTTCCTCGCTGACGCGCTGCAGACCGCGGTCGCAAGCGGCGCGGATGAGACGCCGTCCCGAACCTTCGACCAACTGCTGCAGCGCCGCGACCAGTTTTCCCCAGTCGCGGCCAGTGCCGCGATGTTCGAGTTGTTCCGCGGCGCTGACCTCGAAGAACGGTGGCACGGGGTGTTGCAGACGCTTTTCGAGTTGGCGCTGCGCGAAAGCCATCGCCACGGCACGCTCTGTGTCGGTGGTGCGATCCGCTTTGTTCAGAGCGATGATGAGATCGTGGACATGGCATGCGACCGCTCCAACCAACGCCAGTTCTTCCCCCGCCAGCGGAGGATCGGCCCCGATTACGACCAGCGCGGCATCAATGTGAGGGATGAAAGCCTGCGTGGTTGCAGTGTTGCCGGTGAAGACCGATCCCAGTCCGGGAGTGTCTACGAAACACATGCCGGTCGCGAGCAGAGGACTCGGCACAAAGACTTCTAACGCGGCAACGTGCTTGGCGTTCTCCGGGTTTTTCTCTTCCGAGACATACGCGTCGACGGTCTGAACCGGAATTTCTGTCCATCCGCCGGCGGCATAGCGCACGCGCGCGGCCGCCTGGCTGCCGTAGCGGACAATGGTTGGAACGGCAGTCACCGGCACGACTCCCGTGGGCAGTACGCTCGAGCCCACGAGCGCATTCAGGATCGAGGACTTGCCACGCTTGAACTGACCGATGCACGCAACATAAAAGCGTCCCTCGGAGACGCGCTCGGCGACGGAGCGCGCGTCGGCGGCAACCTGTTCGACTTCAAGTTCCTCAGCCAACTCGGCGAGGCGCAAGAGGGCTGACTCTCCTGGAGAATTCTCAGGGGAAGTTCGGGGATGGTTTCGCGGAAGCTCGGAAGCGACGAATGCCGAGCGCGGGGAATCGGTTTCAGGCAACGAGTTCTCTTTCTCGTCTGTCCTCATGCTCATTCCCGGATGGTCTTGCTCTAATCCGAATCTCGGCTACGGCGCGGGAGAGCGCACTCCGTCCTGGTGCACGTAGCGGATGACTTCCACTTCCGACATTGCGATCAGACCTTCGTCGACCATTTCGTCGAGCGCGGGCAGCAGCTTGTTGAGGTTCCGTTCTGTATCGATGACCGAGACCATGATGGGGCGATCGGAGGACAGCAGCAAATGTTTCTTATGAATGATCGAACTGGCGCCATAGCCTTCGATTCCGCGCAGGACCGTGGCGCCGGCGATATCGAGTTCACGGCACTTGTTTACGATAGCTTCGTAGAGCGGCTTGCCTTGCCATTTGTCATCTTCACCGAAATGGATGCGCAGCATTTTGGCTTTGCCTTCGAGCTTCATATCCGCTTCTCCTCTCGCCGATCGGCCTTCTGATAGTTATGGGTGTACTTAATGACATTCGCGTCCGAGAGCACGACCAGGCCTTGCTGCACCATCTGGTCGAGGATCGGCATGAAGGCCTTCAGCTTTTCCTCCGTATCAACCACCGAAAGCAGAATGGGACGATCGTGGGAAAGACTGAGCGCAGCGTCTTTGCGGATTCTTCGATTCGCGCCGTAACCAAGAATCCCGCGATAAACGGTAACGCCGGCAATATCGTTCGATCGCAGGCCATTGACGATGGCTTCATATAGGGGCTTGCCATTCCACTTGTCATTTTCGCCGATGTAGATGCGCATGATTTTGGCTTTGCCCTCGCTCTTCAAGGCGGCCAAATCCGGCGCGGGATGCTTCTGAGTTTTTTCGGCAGGCTTGACGATGGTGGTGTCCTGCATTTCGATCAGTCCAGTACCCACCATGGCGCGAAGCTTGGGCAAGAGCTCTTCGACTTTTTCTGCGGATTCGATGAACTCCACTTTCACGGGAAAATTGGCCGCCAGGTCGACGAGACGATTGCTGTGGAGGTGGTGATCGGAGCCAAATCCGGCGATGCCGCGCGTCACCGTCGCTCCAGCCACGCCGTGGAAAAAGAGAAAGTCCAGAATCGCGGCGTAGGCCGAGCTCCCGTGATACTGATGGTTCTCGGACACATAGATGCCGACTTTCTTACCAGGTCCCGCTTTGAGCACATTGTCCTCCTGAAACTAGAGCTGGTCTCCTGTGGGCGGAATTCGCAGCG
>JBEKED010000039.1:0-17012 GCA_050014035.1 Terriglobales bacterium | reverse complement strand
AGCTTGCCGGGCGGTAGCGTGCAACCGGTAGGTCCTCCTCCAAGCTTGGTTGCGGGCGGCGGTTCCAACGCCGGAGGACGGCTGATCGCGTTGGGGATTCATCCCGTCGTGCCCAACGGACCGGTGGCAGTTCCTCCAGGCAATCGCCGCGGAACCTTCGCCGCGACTCCGCAGGGAAAACCCGGCGCTTCCGGAACGCCAGATTTGGCGGGCTCAAAATCGGATGCCAAGGGCGACGGCATTCGCGCCGCACGCGCCAACGGTTCTCTACCCGCCGGCTTGCATGTGGGCGCGGCCAACGCTGGAGCGAGGCTCGGCGCGAACTCAGGCACGGACTCCGGCACCGACGACCCTCGCGAAATAGCTAGCCTTTCGTCATCCCATGCGGGCGCGGGCGCGCGCGTTGCCTCGGCGGTTCCTGACAACAAGATCACCGAAGTGGACCGCAAGGTTTTTGGCGGCAAGCGCGTCTATGGCAGGACACTCAACATGCCGAATCTGAATTCCTCAACCGGCAGTTGGGTGATCAAATTTGCGGAACTCGATGGCGGGCGGAAAGACGGCGAACTGCTGGAGCCGATCGCCATGGAAAAATCGGACCCTGGCTATCCCCTGGAATTGATTCGCGCCAACGTCCACGGCATGGTCACACTCTATGCTGTGATTGATTCGCAGGGGAAGGTGGGCGGCATCCGCGTCCTGTATAGCCCGGACGACCGTCTCGACGCTTATGCGACCAACGCTCTCGCCCACTGGAAGTTCGTGCCTGCGGAAAGAGCCGGCAAACCCGTGGCGCTGGAAGCGGTGGTGGAAATCCCCTTCCACGTTCGGCGAACTTTCTGAATCGCAGATGGACGACGGGGCGTTCACCGGCGGCGGGATGGGCGAGGACGGGCGTCGCTGCGTTACTTTACTTACTTCGGGCCGTCACGGATTTTTCTCCCTGCAACGCGGCGTAAACGGCGGGGTTCGCGCAGACTTCGTAGTAGCAGCGCTCCGTCCAATGCAAAATGGATAGATCGCGGACATCGACCTGGGCGATCCGATTCCTACGGATCGCGATCTTGCGAAACACTCCATTGGCGATGGGAACGGTGCCGAGGAAGAACTCGCAGCGCTCGTCGACCCATGGTCCGGTAAAACCAGGCCCGTTAGAATCAGGTCCGGCAGCCCCGCGCGTGTTCCCATTTGCTGGCCACTGGACCAGCGAGATCTCCTGCTGCAGTTTGCGAAACGCGGCTTCGCTCAGACAAATCCCGCCTACGTTGTAGTTGAGGACCATCTCTTCTGCTCCCGCTTCGGCGGTGGCGCTGTTGCTGTCGTTGCCCGAGCCTCCGATCTGCACGGAATAGACCTGAAACACTCCGGCATCGGGCGCAATTTTTTTGCGCACCCGCTTACTGCAGGAGGAGAGACGGTCGCTCGCATTGATGGCGTCGGAAATCATGATGCGGTGCTCGCCATCCATTAGGTAGAGCGGAGGCGAATCCTGATAGGCGATGCCCAGGCCGACTTCCATCTGGGGCAGGCCGGAACGCTCCAGCAGTTCGTTGTACTCGCGCAGCAGGCTGACAATCTCCCATGCCAGCACGCAGGCGCGGCCGACGCTGAGCATGGTTTCGCCTTCGCGCTCGAGCAGCGCCACAATAATGGCGTCGCCTTCGAGAAAAACTTTGGTGGCTCCGTATTTCGCGAGCAGCTTGTTGACCGGATCGTAAAAATTCAGGCTGAAGTACGAAGCCGCGTTCATGCCTTTTTCCATGAGCGACCGGGTGAGGCGGGAAGAGTCGCGCACGTCGGCCTTCAGAATCGCATGGTGCACGATGCGATCCTCGGCGGGCTTCTGGTCCTCGGGAGGCAGGAACTCGTATAGCATTCCGTTGAGCGCGGAAAGCTTGCGGACCTTTTCGTCGCTGACCAGATTGATGCTGTCAAAACCGGCGCTCACCGCTTCCAGTCCGCGCAGGTCGCGGTTGTAGCAAAACAGGTCGTGCAGCAACCGCGCCGCGAAGCGGCTGCGTTCCGAACCGCGGCATGAGGCGACCCGTCCGATAGCGGCAAAAAGCCGCTCGGAATGAAGCCGGCTCTCGGCGATGATTTTTTCCACGCGCTCCGACTCTTCGCGGAAGATCAGCGCGTTCTTGATCTGCTGCGGGTTCACCCGCGGCGCATATTCGGCGAGCAGCGGAACCGCTTCATACGAAGCGACGACGTGGGAAAGAACGCCGGCGCGCTGTAAAAGCCGCGTCCAGATGTCGAGACGATCGTTTCGGCTGCGATCCTCCTGCGTCAGGTCTTCGCCGTTGCCCGTCCCCACCAGCGTAACGGCGTTTTCCGGAATATTGAACGCCTGTTCCAGATGTTCCTCGTCCATGGCCTCGCCGTATCCCAGTTCGCGCAGAAAATTCAATGCGAACTGCCGGAGAAGGGGAAAGCGGTCGGGATCCTTATCGAAGTTGCCGAACATGTAATAGTGCTCGGCGCACAGATAATCGTCGCGGCCATCTTCGCTGAGAATCAGCGGGTTCTGGAAGTAGCGATAGCAGTCGGAAGGTAATTTGCCGAGCAGTGCCTCGCCCAGCAATGACCGCCGCGTCCGGGCCAGCGTTTCCTTTTCGATTTCACCCAGCAGGTGAAACACTTCCTGCCCCGCCCGCCGGAGAATGATCTTCTTGCGCACCTGGAATGAGGAAACCAGTTCCTGCGTCTGCAGCATTTTCGCTTGCCGGAAACCCTCCAGCGACTTCGACTTCAGGCGGCACTGTTCGAGGATCCGGCCAAACTGCGCATGCAGTTCGGTGCGTATAAACTTGAGCACCGCCAAGCGCCCCAGCATATCCACCGACGGATTGCCCTCGGCCTTGGCGCGATTCAGGATAGCGAGATGAATCGAGACCAGCACCGTTTTCAGATCGGCCGGTCCCGGCTTGCGCAGTTGGGTAGCGCTCTCCGCCGCACGTATGAATTTGCTTTCGGCCGCCGCAGTGGGAACGTCCATTTCCAGAAGCGATTCCACTTCGCCGAAGCGGCAGATATAACGCGCCAAATGAAAACTCAAGTCACCCGCAATGCGCGGGCTCAGAAACACATCGTAGCGAAGGTTATCTACGCCCAGTTGCAATCCGCTGAAGGCGAGCGTGATCTTGTGGTATTGAAGATCGGGCCGTGTGGGCGGTTCAGAATTCCGCAACCGAAAAATCGGGAGCTTGGGCATGGCCTCGTTTCTCTTGCTTAAGCTGCTCGCAACTCGCTGAAACTGCGATACTAAGCAGCAGACTAGCATGCCCACGCGATCGGCCCAAAGTTACCCAAGTGTCAGCCCGAATCGGCGTCGTAACACCGCTTGACCGGCGCTCTTTCTTCAAGTTGATCATCCTGCAAGTTTCGTCCCGCGACCGCGGGATCAGTTCTTGGAGCCTCAACCAGGGCGGGAGTCGCGAACATCGTCTCCCGGGCGAAACAGTCGCCGCAGCGCAGTGTGGTGAGCATCGGCCAGACGGCGATTGAGATCCTCCACGTCTACTCTTACCCAACCGACGCTGGAAATTTTGATCTCGCCATCCTGACCGATGAGGAACCATGACGGCACATTAGTCAGGCCGTATGCATTGGAAGCCGCGTAAACTGCGGGATCGTCGAGCAGCGCGGGAAAGGTCACGCCGTACTCTTTCAAAAATGCGGCCGTGTTTTTTTTGTCGTCCTGAGAAACAGCCACCATGGCAACGCTCTGGCTCCCGTAGGCTTTGTGCAAGCGTTCGAAAAACGGAAACAAATATTGACAGACCGGGCAGGAAACCTTGAAGAACACCGCCAGCACTTGCCCGTGCTTTAACGCATCTTGCAAAGAGAACTTGCTGCCATCCAGAACGGGCAAAGAAAAGTCAGGAGCCTTGGCTCCCTCTCCCAATGCTGCCATGTCTTTTCGACCTCCAAACAGGCGCTCGAGCCACTTCATCGAAGAAATGCCTCACTCACTAGATGATACCGCTCGCCCTTAGAATTTTACGCGTCAATCCGGTGATGGGCAGCTCGGCGAGGCGATCGCTGGCCACCCACTTGCCCTTTGCGGCGAGTCGAGCATCCGCCGTATTTCGCAATCGCAGATTTCGCAGCACATGAACCGTGTAATCGGTGTTGGTGATGGAATGGCGAAACGTACGCCAGGGCACTGCAACCGGTGCCACGCGCCGAGCACCGGACCATTGCGGCAGTTCCCACATCCCCGGCATGAGCGAAGCCTCCTTGTTCCGTTGCACCAGCCGAATCTGGCCGCTGCCCGCGCCATCGTGCTTGCCCTTGCCGTTGCGCCACTCCAACGCACACCAGATTGCTTTCTTTCTTTGGCGCGAGGTCCCGCGCGAAGTCTGCTTGGTGCGCGGATGCTCTCCCTGCGTTGCGCACCACCTCCGGACCGGGCACACGGCGCAGCGCGGCTCACGCGGCAGGCACACCGTGGCGCCGAGTTCCATCATGGCCTGGTTGAAATCCCCCGGCCGGTTTCCCGCGAGAAGCGCCTGCGCATGTTGCCAGATTTGCGCCGTGGTTAGATCGACGCCAGTCGTATTCTTTCCGATCAATCTCCGCAGCACGCGCTCGACATTGCCATCGACCACGGCTACCGGTTCACCAAAGGCGAGGCTGGCGATGGCCGCGGCCGTGTAACGTCCGATGCCGGGCAGGGCGCGCAGGGATTCCGAATTCCGCGGGAAACAGCCGCCGTGCTCCTCGCCGATTTGCCGCGCGCATTGATGCATCAGCCGCGCTCGCCGATAGTAGCCGAGACCGCTCCACGCCGCCAGCACGGCCTCTTCCGAAGCTGCAGCCAGCGCTTGCGCGTTCGGAAAACGCGTGAGGAACATCCGGTAGTGGTCGATCACCGCCGCCACCCGCGTCTGTTGCAGCATGATTTCGCTGACCCAGATCGGATAGGGATCGCGCTTCTTGCGCCAGGGAAGGTCGCGGCCATGTTGCTCGTACCAGCCGAGCAGCGCGCGCTGAAACCGGTCGAGATCCTTATCCTTGGCGGAGATCGCGGACCTGACCCGGGACACAGCCGGGGCGATTCCCGGCGCGTCCACCCGCGTCCCTACGGGAATTCGCTTGGCGATCATCATTAATAACTACTGGCTGACGCTGTGGGCGATGATTACCCATCCCGCTTTTTGCTGCTGCCACACGGTCATCATGTGTTGCGGCGCTGAGGGCAGCGGTTGCGAGGCGCTTCCAGTCGCAACGCCGTTCAGAGTTATCGTGTAGGTAACTACGATGGTGGATCCGTTCAGCTCGGTTTTCAGATCGCCCAGCGCATAGGTTTTTAACTGCCACCCTCGATACTGCTCCAGCGCGGCGTCGCGATCGAGCGTCCCACCGGGATTTACGCCCGCATAATTCGATGCCAGAGCGCGCTCCACTTCCACCCAGTTCGCCGCCTGCACATCTTTCCAGAAGACGCGCTCCAGACCCTCGCCTCCGGTTGCTTGGGACAAGGTGCGCGCGGGATGATCGCCGTTAAAAGTGCAGGCCGGCGTCAACAGCATGGCGAACGCCAGCATCAAAATTAGAGAAACGGGCGCAGATTCGACAATGAGCTTCGGACGCATGGCGTGATTGTATCGTGACTGGGCTTGTGTGGGGACCCGCCACCACACGAGCCTCCCCCACAAAGCCAATTGACCAGCCGCCACGGACGCCACCATAATAATGAAGCCTGGTAACCGCGGGAAACGCGTGAACACAAATCCAAGCCGGCAGGACATGTATGACCGAATTCGACCGCAAGGTGGAAGAGGCTTCCGCGCGCATCAATCGCTCGGTCGCAAGTATCGCCGACACTGTGGAAAAAGAGACGTCGGAACTGGTGACTTATCTGAACGACGAAGTCGTGCCCGCGGTGCGGACGAATTCCTCGAAGGCGCTGCGCACGGCGGCGGAGAAGCTCTCCAAGTTCGCCGACTTTCTCGAAACCCAGCGCAAGCATTCTTGAGCTGCCTCTTCTCCAGCTCTCCGCCCAGCAACGCGCGGCGTCGCGCGCTCGCGCCCCTCGCCTGTCTTCATCTCCTTCTCTTGCTCGGCTGCGTGCTTCTGAGCGGCTGCGGCCACAAGGCGACGCAGGCGCAGGTTCCACCACCGCCGTCACTGCCTGAGGAGAAACCGGCTGCGACTCCGCCGTCCGCGGGAGCAGAAACCACGTCCGCGGGCGAGAAGATCGACGTGCCCGCCAACGCGAAGCCGATCTTTGAAGAAACGGGAATCGCGAGCTGGTACGGCGCTCCCTATCACAATCGGCGCGGATCGAACGGCGAGCTTTACGACATGCATGCGATGACGGCGGCGCATCTTACTTTGCCACTCGGTTCAGTCGTGCGTGTTACGAATTTGAAAACCGGACATTCGGCTTTGGTGCGAATCACCGATCGCGGGCCCTTTGTTCCTGGACGCATCCTCGATCTCTCGCTGGCGGCCGCCAAGGCTGTGGATGTGTACTTGCCCGGAACCGCAAAGGTTCGCCTCGAAGTGCTGCAGGCGCCCGCGCCTCTCGATATGGGAGGACGCTGGGCGGTTCAGATTGGCTCTCTCACCGGGCAGAAACAGGCCTCCGAGTTAGCCGAGCACTTACAGAGGCGCTACCAGACGGCCAAAGTCATCAAGTTTGTCAGCCCCGTGGGAGCGTGGTGGGTGCGGGTTCGAGTGCCCGATGACGACCGCCAGCGCGCCTTCGCACTGGCCCGCGAGACCGAGACTGTGGAAGGAAATGTTTTCCTCGTCCGGCTCGACTGAACGCTCTTCGCAAATCGCCCCTGACTTGATATTGTTACTGCCAGTGATAGAGGGAACCTATCTGCTGGCATTACTTGCCGGATGATCGTTAACCCAGGCAAGAGGAGACTTGCTTATGGCGGATTGTTTATTTTGCCGCATAATTCGCGGCGAAGTGCCATCCAAGAAAGTTTATGAAGACGATCATACCTTTGCCTTTGAAGACCTGAACCCACAAGGCCCGACCCATGTGTTGATCGTCCCGAAAAAACATATTTCTGGTTTGAAAGAAGCGAAGGCAGAAGACGCGGAACTGGTCGGGCGATGCCATTTGGCGGCGGCACACATTGCGCGCCAGCGATCGATCGAGGATGGCTACCGCACCGTGCTGAATGTGGGGCCGCGCGCCGGGCAATCGGTTTTTCATCTCCATGTGCACCTGATCGGCGGCCGCTCGCTGCAGTGGCCCCCGGGCTGATTGCGTGTTTTCCACTGTTTTGTCATCCTGAGCGAAGCGAAGGACCTGCTGTTTCGCAACGCATGGGAAAGCGGGTCCTGCGCTTCGCTCAGGATGACAAATTCATTTATGGACCGCAGGTGCTCCTGCGGGCTATTTCCTCGGCGCTGCATCCTCTGGCTTACAATCGTTGGATGGCAAACCTTACCTTGGTTTACGGTCTCCGCCTGCTGCCCTCCGATGAAGTCGCGGAGGTCACTCCGGCTACCATCAAACTGAAGAATGGACGCGAGGCGCACGTGGCCATGCACATTCTTGAAGGCGGCAAAAACGAGATCGAGAAGCAGCTCAAGATGAGTCTCTCGGCCTTTTTCGACATCTATCCAGAGATATGACGGCACGCACGCAGGCTTGCGATAGTACGGCTTAATCGGGCGGCAAATCGGGCAAGGAATGCGACTGATCTCTCTGGAACTCGAGAGCAAGCTGCGCGACAAAGGGCTCTGGCCCCAGAGCTGGGTCGCGAAAGCGGCGCTCTACGTGGTCGCCCTCGAACTGCCTCTGCTCGCCGTGATGCTGCTGACGCGACGCGCGAGTCCGTCAACCTCGCAGAGCCTGGAGGGTTGGGCAGAGTTTCTCAGCGCCCTCGCCCTCGTGTTGTTCGCGATTGCCGGATACCGCCGCCTGCGCGTGAAACTGCTCTGGCGGCTGCGCAACCGGCTGATCGTTACCTATGTTTTTATTGGCGTGATTCCAGTCTTTCTGCTGGGAATGATTTCGCTGATCACGCTTTACCTTTTTGCCGGACAGTTCGCCAGCTTTGTTGTCACTTCCGACATCACCACTCATTTGCGCGGCATGGAGGCCGCCAACCGCGCTATCGCCCATCATCTGGCGACGCAGGTCTCGGACCATGGAAACCTGGATGCTGAAACTATCGCGCGGATCAGACCGCATCGTCCGGAGTGGTCGCGGCGGCAGGTGTGCGCGTGGTACGGGAACCAGCCGCAGGCTTTCTGCTCAGGGCCGGAAGGCGCTTCTGGCTTTGATTCTCCCGCGCTTGTAACCGGGGACTTCCGCGATCTGGTCAGCGACCACGGCAAACTCTGCCTGCGTACGCAGACCGTGCTCTCGGCCGGCCCGCTGTCGCAATCGCAGTGGTTGCGCGTGATTTCGAGTGAGCCGCTGGACAAGACTTTTGTCGAGCAGATCGCGAGCGATCTGGGACGGATTGCGGTTTACGGAACCGAGAGTCCGATGGCCAATTCGACTCCCTTTCTTGGATTCGCCGATCAGAAGCCTATGGCTCAGGCTTTTTCCGCCGGCGCCATACCGCCTGCCGCCAATGCGTTCGATCGCCCGATCACTCTCAGGATTCCCTTGCAGGTGGTGGATTGGGCCACGGCAGCGCAACGTCCCGTGGGAGCAATCGCTGAAGTCGAGACCCGCTACTCCATGCTGTTTGCGACTCTGTTCGGGGCGCGGGCGGATTATGCCAAGGGCCTGGAAACTATCTTGTCATTGATCGCGATTGTGTTTGCGATCGTGGTCGTGCTGGCCTTGTTTGTCGGCACCAAGCTGACCCGCAGCATCACCTCGGCAGTGGGCCAACTCTACGAAGGCACCACCTACGTCAATCGCGCCGACTTCAGCCATCGCATTACGGTGCAGTCTACCGACCAACTGGCTACGCTCGCGAATTCGTTTAACTCGATGACCACTTCGATCGAGAAGCTGGTGCAAGAGCAGAAGCAGAAGCAGCGTCTGGAAGGTGAACTGGCGATTGCGCAGGAAGTGCAGGCCCAACTTTATCCCAAGTTGATCACGCAACTCGATACCCTCGAGGTGCACGGGTTCTGCCGTCCGGCGCGTACTGTGAGCGGAGACTACTACGATTTCGTCTCGCTGAATTCCGACCGTCTGATGCTGGCGGTCGGCGACATCAGCGGCAAGGGAATCTCGGCGGCGCTGCTGATGGCAACCATCTACTCGGCGGTGCGGGCGTATAGCATCGAGGATGTGCCCGTGCTGCGCGAGGCGGTGACGGTCGGCGCTGGAGTAGATCGGGCCGCTGTCGGCTCAGGGTTAATGCTGGCTTCCGAGTCGCGCGGAGCGGATGTTTCTCCGGCAACTCTGCTGGCGCTTTTGAATCACCAGCTTTATGAAAGCACTCCGGCGGCGAAGTACGCGACGTTGTTTTTGGCAATCTACGAGGGCGCGACGCGGCGGCTTACCTACGCGAATGGCGGTCACCTGCAGCCGATTTTGATTTCCGACGATGGAGCGGCGCAATTGCTGGACTGCGGCGGGACCGTGGTCGGACTGTTCGATAATTTGAGTTTCCCCGAAGCTACCGTGCAACTGCGTCCGGGCGATCTGCTGGTTACTTACACCGATGGAGTGACCGAACCGGAAAATGATTATGGCGAGTTCGGCGAGGAGCGGCTGATCCAACTGGTGCGGGAGAATCGGCATTTGCCGCTGGAGCGGATCACGGAAATTGTGGCCGGCGCCGTAGCCGATTGGATCGGAGAGGCCGAACAGCCCGACGACGTCACGCTGGTGCTGGCGAGAGCGCGATAGCAATTCTGGTGTGTAACTACAAAAAGAGTTACAATAAATGAAATATGAGTGGGACGATGCGAAGAACCGGAAGAACTTCGCCAAGCATGGTCTCGGCTTCGAGGATGCCGAACAGGTGTTTGCGGGGCCTTGCGTCACTTTCGAAGATGATCGTTTCGGCTACGGCGAACAACGGCTCATCACTCTGGGGGTGCTGGCTGGGCGTCTGGTGGTCATCGCCCATTCACCCCGCGATGAGGGAACGCGCATTATCTCGATGAGAAAGGGAAACCGTCGTGAACAAAAAATCTATCAAAAGCGACTTGGCGCGAATTGACCGCATGAAGGATGCCGATATCGACTATTCGGACATTCCGGCGCTCGACCGGACCTTTCTCAAGAAGGCAACGACGGCTTGGCCCCCGGCGAAAAGGCAATTGACGATTCGTCTAGATGCGGACGTGCTCGATTGGCTCAAGGGTCATGGCAAGGGCTACCAGACCCGCATCAACCGCATTCTGCGGGTGGTGATGGAGGGTCAGCCGCGGCGGTCGGCTCATCGGTAGAGGCTTTTCCGTGTAAAGCGGAAAGCGGCGCATCCTTGGTTTTAGGAGATGCTAGATGGTGTCGATTTTCAGAGATGGGAACGCCGCTCGATAGAGGCGAACGTCGGTGGTCAAAAGCCGATAACTGTGGGCTGCGGCATGAGCTCCAATCACGAAGTCGGCGAGAATTCGCCGAGTGCCCGAGTCCCGATGTTTTCGGCGTCGCTCGGCGTATCCCTGGAAAGCGCGGCCGGCGGCCCGCCATATCGCTTCGCTCAAGTGCCAATCGATGGCGATTCCCGCGTCTTCAAAAAACGCGGCCACGAAAGTTTTCGGTGCGTCCTTTAGCGGCGATCATTTTGCGATCACGAGTTCGACGCGTCGATTGCGCTGTCTCCCCGCCGGATCGTCAGTACCATCAGGCTTAGTATTGCGTGCGACTGGATCGGATGCTCCGAGTCCCCGCGTGCTGAAAGTCGAGACGCTGAAGCCGCCATTCTTCACGAGCCAGCTTTTGACCGCCTGGGCGCGCTGTTCAGAAAGTCGCTTGTTGTGGTCCTCTGCGCCTTTCGAATCCGTATACCCTTCGATCCTGACGATGCCGTGATTTTTGTCGCGAATCAAGCTGGTCACTCGTTGCAAAGCCTCAGCCCCGTCCGGCCGGATGATCGCCTTGTCGAAATCAAACAGCACGTCTGCCGAAAGGGCCAGACGAGTCTCTTTGCTCGTCTCTTTGACGGTGAGCGCGACGGTCAGTGCCTTCCCCGGTTTGTACAGTTCGGCGCTTGATTTCGTGAGCGCAGCGCCGGAGCCGGGAGTAAGATTCACAGCGCCCTGCTTGGTTAAGCCTGGTGTGAGGTCCACAGGGTTTTGCTGGACGAGGGAGCCGGGTGGGAAAGGATTGTTTGCCCTCATGCGCTGTTGGTAATTGGAATAATCCTTCGGACATTGCTTTAGAACTTCCCGGGTGAGGAGAAATGCAATCGAATCAGTCGGATCCAAACCTCCTTGCTGCAGCATCGTCAATAACTGCAGTGCTTGCCCATCAGGCTTGCTTTGACCGGACATTACAGCACAGGCCTTGGCAGCTGATTTTTGAATCGGGGTTTGAGCTTGCGCGCGTTCGACACAGAAGATAAAAAGAGTGAGTCCGACGGCCGCTAAGCTGAGCATAAGAAGGTGGGGAGGCGCAAGTCGACCCCGCCGGCCAGAACCTCGCTGCCGTGTATGTGAGCAGCGGCGCCTGTCCGATTTGATCAGTTCATTCTTGCTTCGAATACTGGCATTATCCATATATTTTGTAATGTACGTTGATTGAGCCGAGCTCCACCGCTCAAACTGCGCTGAGAATAGGCGGTTATCGCCGTCTGTCACACTGAAGGGATAGTGACGATAAGTCGGAAACCGTTTCAACCGCTATCCACAGCAGCGGCTGACGCCGACGTTCAAGATTGGCAGTTATCGCAGCGCTGAATCGCTGCGCCACCAAAATCAAACGAAAAACGCGGGAAGGATTGCTCCCTCCCGCGTCGGTTCATGCGGAGTGCAGCTCTAGCCTAGACCAGGCCCTGATCCAGCATTGAGTTGGCGACCTTCAGGAAGCCCGCTATATTGGCGCCGTTCACCAGGTTGCCGGGCGTGCCATATTTCTCGGCCGTTTCGTAGCAATTCTTGTGGATGGCGATCATGATCTTGTGCAGACGATCATCGACTTCTTCGCGGGTCCAGGAGATGCGCGCGCTGTTCTGTGCCATTTCCAGTCCGGACGTGGCTACGCCGCCGGCATTGGCGGCTTTCGCCGGTCCGTACAGGATCTTGGCTTCGAGGAACAGGTGAGTCGCTTCGAGGGTGCTCGGCATATTCGCTCCCTCGCTGACGACCTTCACGCCGTTCTTAATGAGGTTCGCCGCGTCTTTCGCGTTGATCTCATTTTGAGTGGCACTTGGGAATGCGCAATCGGCCTTGATGTTCCACAGCCAGTTGTGGTCCAGCTTGCGGTCGGTGGCGCTGTAGATGGCTTTCTTGAATTTTTCCGTGTACTCCTGGATGCGGCCACGGCGGTTATTCTTGAGGTCCATGACCCAGGCTAGCTTGTCGCGGTCAATGCCGTCGGCGTCGTAGATGGCGCCATCGGAATCGGACAGGGTAACGGGTTTCGCGCCGAGATCGAGCAGCTTCTCCACAGTGTATTGCGAGACGTTGCCGCTGCCGGAGACGAGACAGATTTTGCCTTTCAACGTGTCTTTGCGAGTCTTCAGCATTTCTTCCGCGAAGTACACGCAGCCGTAGCCGGTGGCTTCGGGACGAATCAGCGAACCTCCCCAGGACAGGCCCTTGCCGGTGAGCACGCCGGTGAATTCATTGCGCAGCCGTTTGTATTGGCCGAACATGAAGCCGATTTCGCGTCCGCCCACGCCGATATCGCCGGCGGGAACGTCGGTGTCGGGGCCGATGTGACGGCAGAGTTCGGTCATGAAGCTCTGGCAGAAGCGCATAACTTCGTTGTCACTCTTGCCCTTGGGATCGAAATCGCTTCCGCCCTTGCCGCCGCCCATTGGCAGGGTGGTGAGCGAATTCTTGAAGACTTGTTCGAACGCCAGGAATTTCAGAATGCCGAGATTCACCGAGGGATGGAAGCGCAGTCCACCTTTATAGGGGCCGATGGCGCTGTTCATCTCGATGCGGAAGCCGCGATTGACTTGCACTTTGCCTTGGTCATCGAACCAGGGCACGCGGAACATCAGGACTCTCTCCGGCTCCGTGATTCGTTCCAGGATCTTGGCTTCGTGATATTCAGGGTGGCGTTCCAACACGGGCTTCAATGAATCGAACACTTCCATTACCGCCTGGTGGAATTCCGGCTCAGCTGGGTTTTTGGCTTTGACGAGGTTGAGAATTTGATGGGTATAATCCGCCGCAGGATGCTTTTTGGGCGGTTCCATGACTGGACTCATAGTCTTTCCTCCGAATTTTTAGGTGTTATACGGATTGTCAAAAAACAGGACGCCGCAGAATTGCGACTGAAGCTATTAGATGCTTGCTGGGGAGGCTCTGCCGTGATGGGCATCACCCGATTTCGTGACAATTGGGCTTAAGTCTGTGAGCGTAAGACACCGTACGCCGAGACACCGGAAACCCCTCAGAATGTGTCCCTTAGCGCACTTATAAGATTACTTGGCCGGCGCCAGTCGCACAAGTGTCACCTGCGATGTCACCTGCTGGGTTTTTTCCATGCCGCCAACGATGACCAGGTTTCCGCCGTGCGTCACGAGCAGGGCGCGATGATCCATCGTCGGCTGACCCAGCGCAGGCTGACCCATCGTAGGCTGCAGCGCGGGCTCGGGCGTGTTTTCTTCCACCGTTTCCCATTGTTCGGAGTAGACGTTGAATGCGAACGTGACCGGAGAAGGCTCGGCGGGACGGCCGCTGTAGCCGATTCCGTTGTAGTCGTAGGCGGTGTCACTGCCGCCCGCGAAATAAATTCTGGGGTCCTTTTTTTCCGACTGTCCGGCGCCGGCGGCGATGCGAAAGCGGGCATTGCCCGGATGCACGGGAAGGTTGGTCCATTCAATTTTGGTGGGGTCGCCGCGCTTTGTGAGTTTGCCCATCCAGCATTCCCGCGAGGCCGGAAACTTGGGATTGCCATAGGGATTTTTGTATGCGCCGTCGACATAGACAATGGTGTCGCCGAGGATCGCTCCCGCGTGCCCGAAGACGGGCGTGCCGGGAATCGGCGTGGCTTCGAGCCAGGTATTTTTTTCCGTGTCGTAGACCTGAACGTTGCGGACTGCTCCACCTTTTGATCCGCTCTCGGCGGTTGACCATCCTCCGATCAAGAAAACGTAACGGTCGCGGTAAACGCCAGCGACCGCATCCTGGACGGGCACAGGAATGTCTCTGCCGCGGTAATAGCGGTTCTCTGCGGGCACAAAAATGTCGAGATCGGAGACCGTGTTCTCTCCACCTTGCGAATCGATGACGTAGCCTCCGAAGATGAAGACCCGATCGTGCACGGCTACCGCCGATGCCGCCAGACGCCCGGCTACGCCGGGGACGGGGCGGATTTCTTTCCACTTGCCGGTGGCAACATCCATTTCGTAGGCGCTGGTGGAGACTGCGTCCCAGGTTTTCTTGGGGCCGATGCCCATGAAGGAATAAATTTTGCTTCCGCCCTGCCCGTGGGTGATGGCAACCGCGTTGTTCGAGACGGGGGCCGGGAGCGGGCTGGGCGCAGGTTCTTCGGCAGCTTGGACGACGTTGACGACGGTCGCGAGCAGAAGACAGACGAGCGCCGGGAGCAGTTTGGTCGTGGGCGACTTCATTGCTGAAATGATAGCAGCGTGGGGAAGGTCGGGTCTCAGGTGTCAGGAAAAGCACCCCCGAAGACCTCAGAACCAGGTGCGCTTGCGGTATTCGCGATAGGCTTCTCCGAACTTGGCCTCGAGGACGCCGGCTTCTTTGCGGGCGCGGAAAATTTGCATGGGAATCAGCACCGCTATGATCGCCAGCATTTCTGGCCGCCTCAGCATGAGACTTACGCCGACGACCAAGAACAGTCCGGAAACATAGATGGGGTTGCGGATTCTCGAATAGATGCCGGTGGTGACCAGGCCAGTCGCTTTCGGAACCCAGGAGAACGAACGGCCGAGCGTATGACGGGCGAGGATGACGCCGGCCAAGCCGATCACAGCGAGCAGGAGGCCTAGCAGGCGGAGCACTGCATGCGGCGGCGGTGCGGCACGAAATATCTCTGCGATCGCCAGGAGGCCTACGAGCGCCGGCAGGTAAACATGCAGGATTGGTCCACGATCCATCGCGCTTTGATCTACCTTAGTGCTGCCCACCGGCGGCGTCTTTTGACTTCACATTCTGGAGGAAGTGAGGGGTCTGCTTTTTGCGACGAACTGCGGATCCCTCACTTCGTTCGGGATGACAAAATGTGACAATGTCTAGTCTATGAAGCCCTGGCGCACGGCGTGGATGAAATCAGTAGAGGCGGGTTCCGATCCGGACGCACGCATTTGTAAGGCGATCTGTCCGCGATGATACGCCGAGTGAAACAGCACATGCGTCAGGATGTCTTCCACGCGGCTGGACCAGGGTTCGCCTTTGCTGTTGCGGTATTCGACTTGGTCGTTGAGCGAACCGGGCGCGAACTGGTTGCCAATGCGCGCCAGATAAGTTTGCCATGCCGATTCTAATTCGGCGGCCAGGGCCTGACACTCTTCCAGCGTCGAAGTGGGCCACACTTTCATGCTCTGCGGCTGCTTCTGGATGCGTTCCAGCCAGAGCTTCTGTGCCGAGAGAATGTGCGCCATGCGAGCGAGCGTGTCGGCAGAAATGGATTTGGCCGCGCCCATCGCGGACAGGCATTCGCGATTGGCCCAACGATCGTAGGCAAACATTCTTTGGAAATCTTTGGCGTCCACGAGCCCTCCTAGAAGTGGTTTCATAAATCGGTTTTGATCTACTTCCCAAACGCTATGATAGATTGTGCCTACGATGAAGCGAATCGGCTTGGTTTTTTTCTTGCTGGCGGTGCCGCTGGGTGTTTGCGCCCAGACCTCGGCTCCGCCAAACTCCTTGCCCGATGTTTACCTCATAACGATTGATACGCTGCGCGCCGATCATGTAGGCTGCTACGGATATAAGCAGGTCGAAACTCCCGCCTTGGATGCCCTGGCTAACGATGGTGTTCGCTTCGCCCACGCCTTTACCCATAGTCCGATTACGAATACTTCCCATGCCACTATTCTCACCGGCTTGCTGCCCAGCGCGCACGGGGTCACCGATTTTGGAGTTCCACTTTCTCCGCAGCATGTCACCGCGGCGGAATTACTCAACGCGCATGGCTATCAGACCGCGGCTTTTATCGGAGCCGTGATTCTCGACAGCAACACGCTCGCTCCCGGCTTCGACCGAGGCTTCGACTTCTACGACAACTTTCCCAAGGCCGATGGTCAGGATGCCGCGGCCCAGAATCCTAACGCTAATAATAATAAGGAGCGGTGGGACCGGGTCGAGCGCCGCGGCATGGAAGTCGTCGAACACGCCGAAGCCTGGTTCGACAAACACCGCAACGGTCCTCATTTTGTTTGGGTGCATCTGTTCGACCCGCACGATCCCTACGAGCCGCCGCCGCCGTTTTTGGAGAAGTACAAAGACCATCTTTATGACGGCGAAATCGCCTATGCCGATTCGGCCGTGGCGCACTGGATTGCGTTTCTGAAAAAAGCCGGCGTCTATGACAACGCCATCATCGTTGTCACCGGCGATCACGGCGAAGGACTGGGCGAGCACGGAGAGGACACACACGGCCTGTTTCTGTATGACTCCACGCTACACATTCCGCTCATCGTGAAAATGCCGGCAACCGCTGGGGCAACTGGTCATCGCCATAGCGGCAGTGTGATTGACGCCCAGGTGCGGACTACCGACATTCTTCCGACCATTCTTTCGGCGACGGGTGTGGCCGCTCCCGCGGAGTTGAACGGGGAGTCGCTGCTGCCTTTGATGGACCAGCAGACAGTATCGTCTTCTGGTCGCGAACTTTTTGCCGAGACCGACTATCCGCTGCACTGGGACTGGGCGCCTCTGCGTGCTTTGCGCGCCGACAACACGAAGTGGATCGAAGCTCCACGGCCCGAGCTGTACGACCTTCAGGCCGACCCCAAGGAGTTGAAGAATCTCTA
>JBEKED010000038.1:0-17038 GCA_050014035.1 Terriglobales bacterium | reverse complement strand
GCGGCGTAGTAGACAACCTTGTGGGCAACCTGCGGACGCAGCAGCGGCTCGCCGCCCATCAGCGCGAGCACGCGGCAACCATGATCATGCAGCCAGTCGATGGAACGCTTGGCGACGTCCTCGGTCATGCCTTTAACTTTGTTGTCGAACGCCCAGCAGTACCAGCAGTCGAGATTGCATTTGTAATCGAGAAAGAGATACGCCGTAATGGGATGGAATTCGCCGGGCATCACGCGCGAGCGTATGTACGGGAGCAACCAGCCGCGGACTTTGCGCCAGATTTGCCCGTAGGTCCAGTCGCGCTTTTCCAGGGGCACTTCGGGGCCGGGATCTTTGAGTAGCTCCGGATACTGTGGGAAAACTGGCTCGGGCAAAGTTGCGCCGCGAGGCTCGGCCGCCTTGGGTCCGGAAGATGCGGAATCCATGAGCAGGCTGTGAATGTCAACATCGATTCTGAATTTGGCAGGGGCGGGAGAAGCCATATCCTTTCCTGTGCTCCTTTCAAAAAACAAAGATGCAGGAAGCCGGCATGAGGTTCTATTTTTTTCGACTCGTTGTCGCTTCATTTTGAGACGGCGGAGGGGTGGCGTCGGTCCCCTAGCGTACAAAACCGGAATGCCCGACCACACGCTCTGGCGACGAAAGGCAGGGCGCTCGGACTGCTAAAATAGGGTTTGAATCTATGTTCGAGAATCTACAGGAAAAACTGCAGCGCGCCTTCAAGTCTCTCCGCGGACAGGCCGTCCTCACCGAAGAGAACATTTCCGACGCGCTGAAACAGATTCGGCTGGCGCTGCTTGAGGCCGACGTCAACTTTAAGGTGGTCAAAGAGCTGATCGACCGCATCCAGGCCAAGGCGGTCGGACAGGAAGTGCTGACCGCGCTTTCGCCCGGCGAGCAAGTCATCAAGATCGTCCGCGACGAACTGGTCACCACGCTAGGCAAAGATACGGCGAAACTGAAATTCGCCTCGCAACCACCGACGGTGGTGCTGATGGCTGGGCTGCAGGGTTCCGGCAAAACCACTACCTCGGGCAAACTGGCCAACTGGCTGAAGAATGGCGGACACCGTCCACTGCTGGTCTCGGTCGACGTCTATCGTCCCGCGGCGCGCGAGCAACTCAAAGTGGTGGCGGCCGCGATTAAGGCCAACCTCTATGAAGGCGAGGTTGGGGAGGCGAATACCGCTACGGTCGAACGGCTGGCCAAAGAAGCGCGGCGCGAAGCGATCAACACTGGCTGCGACGTGCTCATCGTCGATACGGCCGGGCGTCTCCACATCGACGACCAGCTCATGGAAGAGATGCAGTCGCTCAAGCGGCTGCTCAATCCGCAGGAAATCCTGTTCGTTGCCGATTCCATGACCGGACAAGACGCGGTCAACTCGGCCGACGAATTCCATAAGAAGCTCACGCTCACTGGCGTCGTCCTTACCAAAATGGACGGTGACGCGCGCGGCGGCGCGGCGATTTCAATTCGGCAGGTCACGGGGCAGCCGATCAAGTTCATCGGCATCGGCGAAAAATACGATGCGCTGGAGCCGTTTCATCCCGACCGCATCGTGTCGCGCATTCTGGGCATGGGCGACATTCTCTCGCTGATCGAAAGAGCCGAGTCGCAGATCGACAAGAAGAAGGCCAATGAACTGGCGTCCAAGGTGCTCAGCGGCGATGGCTTTTCGCTGGAAGATTTCCGCGACCAGTTACGGCAGGTGCGCAAAATGGGATCGCTGCAAAGCCTCATGAGCATGCTGCCCAGCGTGGGCGCATTTTCCGGCATGCAGAAAGCCGCCGACAAGGTTGACGAAAAACAGATCAACCGCGTCGAGGCCATTATCAATTCGATGACCGGATACGAGCGCAACCATCACGAAGCCATCAATGGCAGCCGCCGCAAGCGCATCGCCCGTGGCTCCGGGACGAGCGTGCAGGAAGTCAATAATCTGCTCCGCCAATATGCGCAGATGAAAAAAATGTTCAAGCAAATGGGCAAGCCAAGTTTTGCGCGGCGCATGGCAGGGATGAAATTTCCGGGAATGTAACCATTGAGGCTTTTGGGTAGGGCACGGCTTCAGCCGTGCCGTTCAGGACCGATAACAACACGGGCTTTAGCCCCAGAGGGCCGGACCGTTTGCCCGGAGAAATTATTTATGAGACCAGTTCTAGGCTCCGTGTGCCCTGGCTTTTGGCCTCGCGGAATCGTTTTCCGCTGCGCTGGATTGGGCTGGGGACTCGGTTCCGATCACATCGTTCCAGAACGATGTAGCAGGATCAACAGCGGCTACGCCGATCTGACCGGCTTTGGGAGTATCTGCTTTTCCTACCCACGCGACGGCAAATTCTTCCCGCTTGTGTAAACGGCTGAGCGACACTTGGGCGCCTGGGCGAAGCGCGCCTTGGATGCCGGTCAAAAGGGCTCCCGCACGGCTGACGTTTATCGTCATGACTTGCTCGTTCAACGGATCGCCGTTGACGTCGGTCGCGTTGAGGGTGACGGGCAAGGAGATCTCCATTCGCCGATCGTGGCGTTCGATCTTGAACTGCCGCATGAGCACCGTAAGCTCGCTGGCGATGGCGGCCAACTCCTGCGCCGCTTTTTGCGACTCTTGCGCGCGCGACAAGGTGCCCTCGGCGGCGTGGGTCACGCCTTCGATATTGACCGAGATCTCGCCCGCGCCGCGAGCGGCTTCGTTACTGTTCCGCGTCATCTCGCTGGTGGTCGCACTCTGTTCTTCGACGGCGGCGGCGATAGTCGCGGAGATGGCGTTGATCTGCTGAATGACGCCGTCGACCGTCCCGATGGCCGCAATCGCGCCCTGGGTGTCCGTCTGGATGGCGGTGATTCTCGATCCGATGTCTTCGGTTGCTTTGGCGGTTTGCTTGGCGAGTTCCTTGACTTCATTGGCGACGACGGCAAATCCCTTCCCGGCTTCGCCGGCGCGGGCGGCCTCAATGGTGGCATTCAAGGCCAGCAGGTTGGTCTGCTGCGCGATGGCGGTAATCACCTTGACGACTTCGCCGATCTCGGCGCTGGACTGGCCCAGTTGCGCGACGGTGGCATTGGCGGTCTGGGCGGCGCTCACCGCCGAGGCGGCGACTTTAGCGGCTTCATGCGCGTTGGCCGCGATGTTCTGGATAGTCGAGGTCATCTCGCCCGCGCCGCTTGAAAGACTCTGGAGATTCTGACTGACCATCTGTGTGGCTTGGGAAACCGAGTTCGACTGCACAGCGGTTTCTCCGGAATTGGCGGTAATCTGCTCGCTCGCTGTGAGTAGTTGCTCACTGGCCGATTCGAGTTTATTGGTTTGGGCGGCGATCGCGCGAAGCATGCCTTGTAGTTTGTCCATGAAGAGATTGAAAAGGCGGCTGACCTCGCCTAGTTCGTCATTGCCGAACCCGCTCGACGCCTCCAGGCGCTTAGTGACATCGCCCTCGCCCTCGGCGATATTCTGAATCATCTGGGTCAAGCGGCTGAGCCGGGTGGCAATACTGCGGCTTAGAAAAACGGCCACGAAAGCTCCGATACTCAATTCCGCCAGCGCAGTCAACGCCAATGCGAGGTTCAGTGAACGCATTCCGCTGTCGAGGTCTCCCTGGCTTTTTTGCAGGACGGTTTCGAAGGAATCCGCCATCTCGCCCAAGGGCTTGGCCAGGGTCTCCGTGAAGGCGCGATCCTGCTTCTGGCGCATGGCGTTGGTCTTCAGGTAAGTAAGGACTGCGCTCATCAGCATCAAGGCCAGGACGATGGCAAAGCCCAGCCCGAGTTTTTTCCCCACCGTAAGCTTCACTCGCTCCTCACCTCTCTCTCTCTTTCAGGGATTCTTCGCATTGCGAAGCCAGAACCTGGACTCGCCCCTCACCTTAACTTCGGAGGGCTTTGGAAGAGACTTTAGAGAATCTGGGGGCGAAGGTCCTAGGCTTGGATCTGGAATCTGGTTGGGGCATTGGTGCCGGGGTTTTATACGCATCCGCAGGTCATTTGTTAGCATCTAAAGCTTGACAGTGATTCGCTCAGGTTATAGCATAGTCCAGAGCGTAATAGTCATTTCGTTGATTGTAAAGCACTTATTTGTATCGGAGGATACGTTATGAGCAAGATTATTGGAATTGACTTGGGCACCACCAACTCCTGCGTCGCGGTCATGGAGGGCGGAGAGCCAAAAGTGATCCCGAATGAGGAAGGTGGGCGGACTACCCCTTCAGTGGTTGGATTTACCAAAACCGGCGAACGGCTGGTGGGGCAGGTTGCCAAGCGGCAGGCCATTACCAATCCTGAGAATACCGTCTTCTCGATCAAGCGGTTTATGGGACGACGCTACGACGAGGTCAGCGAAGAATTGAAGATGGTCCCCTACAAGGTCGAGCGGGACGGCGACAACGTCGCGGTGATGGCGCAGGGCAAGAAATATACTCCGCCGGAGATCTCGGCGATGATCCTGCAAAAGCTGAAGAAGGCCGCCGAAGACTATCTCGGCGAGAAAGTCACCGAAGCGGTCATCACCGTGCCCGCCTACTTTAATGACGCGCAACGTCAGGCTACCAAGGATGCCGGGCGGATTGCCGGGCTTGAGGTGAAGCGCATCATCAACGAACCGACCGCGGCGGCGCTCGCTTACGGGCTCGACAAGGGTAAGGACGAGACCATCGCCGTCTACGACTTTGGCGGCGGCACGTTCGATATTTCGATTCTGGAAGTCGGCGAAGGCGTGATCGAGGTGAAAGCCACAAACGGCGACACCCACCTCGGCGGCGACAACATCGATCAGCGGCTGGTGGATTGGCTGATTGACGAGTTCAAGAAAGACGAAGGTCTCGACCTGCGCGGCAAGGGAAACGAGATGGCTTTGCAGCGTCTGCGTGACGCGGCGGAGCGCGCCAAGATCGAGCTTTCCACCACCATGGAGACCGAGATCAATCTGCCGTTTATTACGGCGGATGCCTCCGGGCCCAAGCACCTGGTCAAGAAGCTGACCCGGGCGAAGCTCGAAACCATGATCGAAGACATTTTGCAGCGCTCGGTGGGGCCGTCGAAACAGTGCATGAAAGATGCGGGCATCGATGCCAGCAAGATTAACGAAGTGGTGCTGGTCGGCGGACAGACGCGCATGCCGCGCATCCAGGCGATCGTCAAAGAACTGTTTGGACGCGAAGGGCATAAGGGCGTGAATCCGGATGAAGTCGTGGCGATTGGCGCGGCGATTCAGGGTGGCGTGCTCAAGGGCGAGGTGAAAGACCTGCTGCTCCTGGACGTGACTCCTTTGACTTTGTCGATCGAGACGCTGGGCGGCGTGGCTACGCCGATGATTCCTCGGAACACTACGATTCCTACGAAGAAGACGGAGACGTTTTCTACAGCGGCGGATAGTCAAACTTCCGTGGAAGTGCACGTGCTGCAGGGTGAGCGTCCCTTGGCGGCGCAGAACCGGACTCTGGGCAAATTCCATTTGACGGGATTGCCTCCAGCTCCGCGCGGCATTCCGCAGATTGAAGTGACGTTTGACATCGACGCGAACGGGATTCTCAACGTGACCGCAAAAGATATGGCCACGGGCAAGGATCAGAAGATCACGATCACGTCGTCTTCGGGCTTGTCGAAGGAAGAAGTCGAGCGCATGGCCAAGGAAGCAGACGCTCACTCGGCCGAAGACAAGGCGCAGCGTGAAGCGATCGAGGCCAAGAACCAGCTCGACAGCATGGTCTACAACATCGAGAAGATGCTGAAAGAACATGGCGACAAGATCTCGGGCTCCGAGCGTGGAGATGTCGAGAACGCTTTGGCCGACGCGAAAAAGGCCATCGAAAGCGGCGACAAGGCGCAGATGGATTCGGCGCGCGACAAGCTGACCGCGGCATCGCACAAGCTGGCAGAGCAGATGTACAAAGCGACGCAGGCGACTCCGGGCGCGGGTCCGAGTGCTGGTGGCGCGGGACCGACAGATGGGCACGGGGCCTCGGGCACGAACGGTGCGAGCCAGAAGAAAGACGAAGGCGTAATCGACGCTGAGTACGTGGACGTGGAAGACAAAAAATAACGCGTAGGGGCGGACGCATTCGTCCGCCCCGCCGAAGCGCAGCGAGGCCATTCGGGTGACGCGGGGGCGCGTGGAGCGCCCCCAATTTGCATCTAAACAAAGTAGTTGTCATCCCGAGCGAAGCGAGGGATCTGTAGTTCGCGGCAAGAATGCAGCTCCCTCGTTTCGCTTCGGGATGACAAGACTCCTGGGATTGGGAAAGAGGAAAGCGAATTGAGATTCGAAATCAACGGACAGATGTTTTTTGTGAACTTCGTTCCCGAAGAAGGGCGTTGGTATTGCTTCGCCCCGACTGCAACGGGTATGCAGAAGATTCCCTTGTCGATGGATGCGGCGCCCTTTGATGCCTCCTATACCGTGGCCCTGGACGAACAGGCAAAAGAAGTGGTGAACTAACGACGGCTGTCAGTTATCCTCTTGCACGCGTGCGAAACTAACAGGAGCCGACGAAATCGAGCATAGAGCAACGGACTTGGCACCAGCGGCCCCCAACCCAGCGGCCCAATTCCATAACTCCTTTGCCCACAATATCTTGAAAAATTCGTCCCTTTAGAATGAATACTTTACGAGGATCCTCGTCGCGACTCCGAACCTGTTCAAGTAAGTATCATATAATCAACAGCTTACGCAAACTTGTCTCGTATCGGCTAAACCCTTATTCCTCAAAGATTTGGAGAGAAACTAGCTGTAAGTCTATTGTTTTCAAAGATCGTTTAGAGGGGTATAGTTTACCCATAAGTTAACAGAAAATCGCTCCCTAATTAGCGAAGCTGAGAGCTGACGGCTGAAAGCTGAGAGCTATTCATGGCCACTCAAACCAAAGACAAAGACTATTACGCAGTGCTCGGCGTGAAGAAGTCCGCCTCCGTCGACGACATCCGCAAGGCCTTCCGCAAACTTGCCCGTAAGTATCACCCTGACGTCAACCCTGGCGACAAAGGTGCCGAAGAAAAGTTCAAGACTCTTTCCGAGGCGAACGACGTTCTGAGCGATCCCAAGAAACGCAAGATTTACGATCAGCTCGGGTTCTACTCCGACAACATCGATCCGGCTACGGCGGAGGCTTACGCGCGCGGCGGCGGGCAACCTGGCGCTGGCCCCGGCGATTTTGGTGGAGGTTTCCCAGGAGGCCATCGCTCCGGTGGGCCGAGCAACGTTGATTTCGGCGGCTTCGATTTCTCCGATCTGTTCGAAGGTGCTCGCGCTGGTGGACGGAAGACGACGACCAGTCCTGGTGGCGGCTTTCGCGACATCTTTTCCAACATTTTTACTGGCGGCGGACGCGGCGAGGCAGCCGAGGAGGGACCAGAGCCGGGCAGCGATCTCGAGTACCAGGTCAACGTGCCGTTCTGGACGGCGATTCGCGGCGGCGTGATGAAGCTCAATATCACGCGCCGCGATGTTTGCGGAAACTGCCATGGCAATGGATACATCGAAGCTCCGGGCGTGTGCCCTCAGTGCCACGGCAAAGGGACGATTGAGCAGACCGGCGGCCGCATGAAATTCAATGTGACGTGCCCGCGTTGCCATGGGACGGGCAAGAATATTTCGACCTGTCCGGTCTGCCATGGAGAGGGCAGCGTCGAGCGCACCGATCCGCTGGAGATTCGAATCAAGGCTGGAACCCGCGACGGGCAGCGCATTCGCATCGCCGGCAAAGGCAACGCCGGGCTGCGCGGAGGCGGCGTTGGCGATCTTTACGTGATCATCCGCATCGGCGAGCACCCGCTGTTTACGCGCGACGCTGACGACATCCACATTACGGTGCCGGTGACGGCGGTGGAAGCGGCTTTGGGATCGAAGATCGAAGTGCCGACGATTGATGGACGGAGCATGTTGAAGATTCCTCCCGGCACGCAGTCGGGGCAGAAGCTGCGGCTGCGCGAGAAAGGCGTGCCCTCGGCTACGAAAGAAGGCGTACGCGGCGATGAGATCGTTGAAGTGAAGATTACCGTCCCTATGCCTCGTGACGAGAAGACCAAAGAACTGCTGCGGGAACTGGCTAAGCTGAATCCCGAAGACCCGCGCGAGGATCTCTGGAGTAAGGTCTAACCCCCAGTGGTAAAGATTCAGGAATTCACTTAAGCCCCGGGAGAATGAATGGCTGCACCCGTCTCGATCCCATCTTCATTGTTGCCCCTGCGGGTTGACGGGCTGATCAAGCGCTTTGGCACGTTGACGGCGGTCAATGGCATCACGCTCGAACTGCAGAGCGGAGAATGCCTGGGATTGCTTGGCCCCAATGGCGCCGGCAAGAGCACACTGATACGCAGCATCGTCGGGCGCGTCATTCCGGATGCAGGCCTCGTAACGGTCTTCGGCGACCGCGCCGATTCGACCGGGGCGCGCATGGCTTTGGGATGGGTTCCGCAAGAGCTGGCGCTCTATCCAAAACTCACCTGCCGCGAAAATCTGGAATCGTTCGGCCAATATCACGGGTTGCCGCGCGACGCGCTGAAAACGGCGCTGGAGTGGTGCCTCGATTGGGCCGCGCTCACCGACCGCGCCCAAGATCCGGTGAAAAATCTGTCGGGAGGAATGAAACGGCGGCTCAACATGGCCGCCGGACTGATTCACCGTCCCAAAGTAATTTTGATGGACGAACCCACGGTTGGAGTCGATCCGCAGGCCCGCAACCGCATCTTTGAAATGATCGAGCAGTTGCGCGGCGAGGGCGTCTCGATGATCTACACGACCCACTACATGGAGGAGGCGGAGCGGCTTTGCGACCGCATTGCGATCATCGATCATGGGCGCATCATTGCGTTCGGAACCAAGGATGAGTTAGTGCGGAATGCTTTCGCTTCGCGCAGCGAGGTGCTGGCGCGATTCGCGAAGGTGGACGACAGCGTAACGATCTGGGTAAAAGACCGCGGAGGAGTCCTGGAAAATGGGATGGCCCGGTTCACCATCGATCATGCAAACGAAATTGCTGGATTGCTCGACTCGGCGTCCCGAGCGGGACATGAACTGGCCGACATCTCTCTGCGGAAACCAAACCTCGAATCCGTATTCCTGCACTTGACCGGGAGGGAATTACGCGACTGATTCTTGCCATTGTGCGCACCGCGCTGATCGGCCTGCGCCGCGACCGCGGAGCTTTGGCGCTGAGTTTTATCCTGCCGATCGGGTTCTTCAGTATCTTTGCCGTGATTTTCGGCGGCCAGCGTGACACCACTCCCAAGATAAGTGTGCTGGTGGTCGATGAAGACCACAGCGCAGCTTCGCAGAGCTTGGTTCGGGGACTGGAGCGGGAAGGATCGCTGCGGGTGAAGACAAAGCCGGAACCGAAGCAAGGGACGGAGCAACCGGAATACACAGCCGCAACCGCAGAAGCCGCAGTGAAAGCCGGAACCGCGCCGGTGGCGCTGATCATCCCACATGGCTTCGGAGAAAATCCCATTTCGTTTGGCGCACCGAATCCGAACCAGCCGACGATCCAGTTGCTTAAAGACAGCAGCGACATGATCGCACCACAGGTGGTTGCCGGACTGCTGCAGAAAGTTGCCATGACCTCGATGCCCGACACCATGGCGGAGCAGGGATTGAAATACATGGATCAATACGCGGGCGGGTTTACTGCCGAACAAAAGCAGAAAATTGACGCGGGGCTCGAAGCCCTGCGCAAGCGCGAAAGCGCCGACCAGCAAGCCGGCTCCGCCGATTCCAATCGTGGCATGCCGATTCCCGTGACCACGCGCGATGTGGTCGGCGAGAACAAGAACAACAAGATGGTGTCTTTTTACGCGGCGGCGATTGGTGTCATGTTTCTGCTCTTCACCGCCAGCGGTGCGGGCGGCTCGCTGCTGGACGAAGCAGAAAGCGGAACACTGGACCGGGTGCTCAGCACGCGCGTGACCATGGGAACTCTGCTGGCCGGTAAGCTCTGTTTCTGCGTACTGCTGGCGTTCGCTCAACTGGTGGTGATGTTTACTTGGGCATGGCTGGTTTTCAAAGTCGATTTTCCGGGGCATATTCCCGGCTTCGTGATCATGGGCATCTCCACCGCGTTTGCCGTGGGAGCTTTCGGCATGGTGCTGGCCAGTATCTGCCGCACGCGCGCGCAACTAGGGCCCCTCTCGACGCTGGTGATCCTGCTCATGTCCTCGATCGGTGGAAGCATGTTCCCGCGTTATTTCATGTCGGAAGCGATGCAGAAGGCGGGTTTGCTCACCATCAACGCCTGGGCCATCGACGGCTTCACAAAAGTCTTCTGGCGCGACGAACCAATCTCACACCTTTGGCCGCAGGTTCTGGTGCTGCTGGCAATCGGCGTTGTATTAAGCGCGATCGCCCGCAGGCTGGCGCGGCGATGGGAATATTCGTAGGCAGCCCCTGCCCTACTTCTTGCTTGGGTCGTCCGCCGGATTCACATAATTAAATTGCAGCGGCGACATGCCATGGACCTGCACGACCACTGCGCCGGATGCCATCGCATAGTGATGCATGTCGGGATCGAGATAGGCGAAGCTGCCGGCGGGGAAGGTCATCATTTTGGCCTGATCGAACTTGTCGCCCATGCCGACTTTGAAGTTGCCGGAAATCACCGTCACATTCTCGCGCTTGGGATGCCAGTGGGGTGCGATCTTGTAGCCATTGGGCATCTTGAGGCGGATGGTAAAGTCGCCCGAACTCGCCATTGGATCTCCTTCGATTACCGCCAACTGCGCTCCTGGCGCAACGAAAGGCGGCGGTGGTCCGTACTTGATCTGGCCGGGCGTGAACGTATTCTGATGTGAGCCCGTTTGCGCGAGCAACACGCCGACGCCAAGCAACAGAACTCCGAGCATAATATTCCTCATCGCTAATGCCTCCGATTTTGATTGAACCGCAGATGCCCCGCGCACATTTATACGGCGAATCGTCGGGAAAGATCAACTTGTTCTTTTCCAGCGCATGACAACCGAGTACCGCCGTTACCTCCGTACCCACCCTCGTTGACAAAAAATTTCGATTTCTTGCAGAAAAATCTTGCATCTGTGGAAATTTCCCGTAATCTCACAAATGCGAACTAACTTCACCGAAATGCCCGGGAAATTCGAACGGCGCCCGGGAGCCGCGAGCAGAATTTTTCAAGGGAGACGCGGTGGTGAGAGTGAGTCGCCTGAGGAGGAAGCCATAGAAATTGGCAACAGCTACCCGCACCGCTAACATTCCGCAGCCTTCGCTCCCAGCCGCTCCCCGCAAGAAGTCTATCCGCCTCACGCTTTGGCCCCTGGTCGCCGCGACCTTCTTTATGGTCTCGGGCGGAACCTATGGCACCGAAGACATCGTGCACGGCGCTGGCTACGGCAAAGCGATTCTCATCCTGCTGCTCACCCCGCTTCTCTGGAGCCTGCCCACCGCGTTCATGATCGGCGAGCTTTCAAGCGCGCTGCCCTTCGAGGGCGGGTATTACGCCTGGGTGCGCCGCGCCATGGGAAATTTCTGGGGATTCCAGGAAGCCTGGCTGTCGCTGGTAGCGTCCATTTTCGATATGGCGATTTATCCCACGCTGTTTGTCGCCTACCTCACGCGCATGTTTCCTTATTTTCAGGAGAACCATCGCGGAGTCGCCGTCGCGCTGGGCGTGGTGATTGTCTGCGCTGCGCTAAATATCATGGGCGTGAAGGTTGTTTCGACGACCTCACTTTGGCTGTTCTTCGCGCTGTCGGCGCCGTTTGCGGCGATCTTCGTGCTGGCGCCGTTCAAGATTCACGCGCTGGCCAATGCGGTGACCAAGCCTACGACTTCGAACGTCGACATTCTTGGCGGGCTGCTTATCTGCATGTGGAACTACATGGGATGGGACAACGCTTCCACTATTGCTACCGAAGTGGAGCGGCCGCAGCGGACCTATCCTCGCGCCATGCTGGTTGCGGTCGCTATCGTCTGTCTAACTTATGTTCTTCCCTTCGCCGCCATGTGGGTTACCGGCCTTCCCGCCAGCGCCTGGGAGACCGGCGCATGGGCGGACGTTGCGCAGTTGATGGGCGGTCCGGTACTACGCATCGCGCTGGTGGCCGGCGGGATGATGAGCGGCTTCGGCATGTTCAACGCTTTGGTGATGAGCTACTCGCGGCTGCCGTTGGCTATGGCTCAGGATGGGATGCTGCCTAAAATTTTTGGCAAGCTGCATCCGAAATCACGCGCGCCCTGGGTTGCGATTGTGACGCTGGCGGTGGGCTGGGGATTGGCTTTGAATCTTGGCTTCGAACGACTGGTCACGCTTGACATCATGATTTACGGCGTGAGTCTGGCGCTGGAATTTGTGGCATTGATCTGCCTGCGCATTCGCGAACCGGAGTTGAAGCGGCCGTTCCGCGTGCCGGGCGGGCTGTTTGGAGCGATCGCGGTGGGGATACCTCCAGTTTTGCTGCTGGGATTTGCCATTATTCGCAGCGAACATGAAGTGGTGCTGGGCATGAGTTCGTTCTGGTTTGGATTGATCCTGATTGCCGCCGGCGTGTTTGCCTTCCTCATTAATCACGCGCTGAAGCCGCAAGGCTGGACCGCTGCGCAACCAAAACCAGAACTGGCAAGCTAAACACTCGGCCGTGTGGTGACGGGGCTCCGGCCCCGTCCCGGCGGGGCGACGCCCCGCACCAACTCTCCGGCCCTTATCCCCTTAACCACGGAGTACACAGGGGACCACAGGGAACCCGAATCGAGACCCCCGTTGCCGCGTCTCTATTTCCCGCGGCTGGGCTCGACCGTTCTATACACAAAATGCAGACAAAGTGGTGTATATTATACCAATGGGTAGAACCAACATTGTGATCGATGAGAGCCTGATCCAGAAGGCGCGTAAACTGACCCGCCTCCGGACCAAACGGCAGATCGTCGACCGAGCTCTTGATCTGCTGGTGCGTTCAGAAAGCCGCAAGGGAATCCTGAAGTATTACGGAAGCGGCGTCTGGCAAGGCGATTTGAAGACGTCGCGGAGAAATCGAGTCTGATTCTGGTCGACAGCTCGGTCTGGGTCGATTTCTTTCGTCCGTCACCGGGCCATGGAGGGGCTGAACTGCGGCGGATGATTGAGGAGAGTGAGCCGTTCGTTCTGACCGGGATCGTCGTCGCCGAGGTTTTGCAGGGTTTGACGCGGGATGCCGGCGTGATTGAGCGTTTCCTGGCACAGTGGGACATGCTGGAACCCAGGGGATTTGACACTTACCGGAGCGCGGCCACGATTTACCGCTCGGGACGGGGAAAGGGTATCACCTTCAGTACAATTGATACCCTCATCGCAGCCATTGCGCTGGAACACGGCGCCAGCGTTTTCACGCTCGATCGGGACTTTGTGCGAATTGCGCGCATGACGGGTCTGGAACTGTACTCCTGAGCCACACTTGAAGATATGACGAAGCGCAAATCCAAGGGCGCGTACATGTTGAGCCGCTTTGCGGGCGTGAGCGAAGCGGGAGCACGCAGGCGAAATCCCGAGCGCAGCGAGGGAACCCGTGACCAAGCGTAAATCCAAGGGCGCGTACATGATCTCGGCCGTCGCTGAGATGTATGAAATACATCCTCAGACTTTGCGCCTCTACGAGCGCGAGGGGCTGCTCAAGCCCAGCCGCACCGAGGGCAATACGCGGCTCTATACCGACGAAGATTTGCAGCGGCTGGAGTTTATCCTGTCGCTGGCGCGCGATCTGGGCGTCAACATCAGCGGCATCGCTATTATTCTGCAAATGCGCGAACGCATGGAAGAAATGCAGCACCAGATCCAGGAGTTCGTGCAGTATATCCAGCACGAGGTGCTGACGCGGGCCTCGGCTGCCGCCGATCCATCCAGGGGCGCAATCGTTCCGTTGCGGCGTCCGATGGTTCCGGCCGTGGATTCTTCGCGCCGCAAAAACTAATCACAGAGAAACAACCTTGGTGGGATGGCTTCGTTGTGGACGGGCGAGGACTTCCGTCGCTCCACTATTCGGGACACTGGGGAATTCCCACAAGGGCTGCGGCCCGCTGAATTTACGTAAATTTCATCTCCGTGCAACCAAAGACGGTCCCGATGCGACTAAGGTTCTATCCATGAACCCCGAGAATCCAGCCGTGGTACCGGACGCATCCCGTGCGCACGCCGCCGCTGCAACCCACAAGAGGATTGAAAAGAAGCTTCAGATGACCCTTGAAGCGGGACATTCCGGGAGCGCCGTGGTGCTGCATTGCCAGGGACGGATGATTTTCCATCGCGAGGCTCGGGCGCTCTCGACCATCGTGGCCGAGGTGTTGCCCTCGGCTCACCGCATGGTGGTGGATCTGGCGGGAATCGATGCCATCGATAGCGGCGGCCTGGGCGAACTTGTACTCACCCACATGTGGGCGGAGGCGGCTGGATACTCACTGAAATTTGCCAGCCCCAAGAGATCGGTTCGGCATCTGTTCGAAATTACTAACCTCGTGTCGGTTCTCGATATGTACGCCAGCGTACCGGAAGCGATGGCCGCGATGGTTTCGGAAGAGATACGTTCGGCGTAAAAAAGTGCCAAGAACGGACAGAGTGGCCCGCTCCTGTTCAAAAGACTTTCGCCGAATCCAGCAAAATCGTGACCGGCCCGTCGTTGACCAGTTCAACCCGCATTGTTTCCTGAAATCGCCCGGTCTCGCAGCGCAGTCCAGCCCCGCGCACTCTCTCCACAAAATATTCGTAAAGGTCACGCGCCACGTCCGGCGCAGCCGCCGAGTCGAACGACGGCCGCTTGCCGCGCCGCGCGTCGCCATAAAGAGTGAACTGCGAGACCACCAGCACCGCGCCGCCAACCTCGCCAACCGACAAATTCATCTTGCCGCCGGCATCTTCAAAAATGCGCAGCCCAATCGTCTTCTCCGCAAGATAATCCGCCTCGGCGCGAGTATCTCCGGCGCCCACCGCAAGCAGAACCAGCAGCCCTAGCCCGATCTCGCCCGTAATTTCGCCGTTGACCGTAACTTTGGCGCGGCGAACGCGCTGCACGACGGCGCGCATTTAAATCCGAACCTCGCCGAAAAATGTTCTCACGGCCAAATCGTGACACGCCCCCGGCGAAATGAGCAAGTAGAAGATGGGAAGACAAAACAATCCCATACAGTGAGAGAATTCTCTCGCTGGATTTCGTTGACGCTTTTCGCCAACGCTCCTACAATCCAAGTTCTCTGCAAGCGAACTTTTGCATTCGGGGTTCCACGCATGCGATCAATATCAAAAACAAAGTACGCGCTCTTCTGCACCTGCCTGACGATGACCATAGCGCCGGCGTCGGCGCAATCCGCCCCCGCTGTGCCGAACGACATCATCATCAAAAACGCCGTTGTGATGACCGCAACTCACGGCACCATCCCGAACGGCTCCGTCTGGATCCACAACGGCAAGATTCAAGCCGTCGGCGAAATCGTGAACGCGCCCCCTGGTCCCAAAGTCACCTTCATCGATGCCGGAGGTAAATATCTGACTCCCGGCATCGTCGACTCGCACTCGCACATCGCGCTCAATGACGACGTCAACGAAGCCACGAGTCCCGTCACGCCGCAGATGATGATGAAAGACGCCTTCGACTATCAGGACAAGGCCATCTACCGCGCACTCGCCGGCGGCGTAACCACTTCGCTCCTGCTCCACGGATCGGCCAACATGATCGGCGGCCAGGCTGTAGTCATCAAGCACAAGTACGGAGCCACGCGCGATGAAATGCTTTTCCCCAACGCGCCTCGCTCCATCAAATTCGCCAGCGGAGAGAATCCCAAGCGCGTCTACGGCAGCCGCGATCAGCTGCCCTCGACCCGCATGGGCAATTTTGCTGTTCAAAGACAGGCCCTGGTAGAAGCGCAGGATTACATGCGCGAGTGGGACAGCTACAACGAAAAGATCAAGCGCAACGATAAAGATTCCAAAGATGCCACGCCGCCCAAGCGCGACCTGAAGCTGGACGCCCTGGCCGATGTGCTGCGCGGCAAGCTCATGGTGCAGATCCACATCTACCGCGCCGATGAAATGCTGACCGAAATCGCGCTGGCCAAGGAGTTCGGCTACAAGATTCGCGCCTTCCATCACGCCCTGGAAGCCTACAAAGTAGCCGACCAGATAGCCGCCAACAACATCGCCATCGCCACCTTCTCCGATTGGTGGGGCTACAAACAGGAGGCTTGGGACGCCATCCCATGGAACGCCGTAATGGCCATGCGCAAAGGCGTGCGCGTAGCGATCAAAAGCGATTCCGAAGACTTCAATCGCCGCCTGAATCAGGAAGCCGCCAAAACTATTCGTTACGGCGGAGCGACCGAAGAAGAAGCCCTAAAGATGATCACCATAAATCCCGCCTGGATAGTAGGAGTAGATGACAGAGTAGGTTCGATAGACGTAGGCAAAGACGCTGATCTAGTGATCTGGAACGGCTATCCCCTGTCAAGCTACGGAGTTCCAGAAAAAGTTTTTATCGATGGTGAGATCTACTTCGACCGCCAGCAGACGGGTCTAGGCACGACGCACTATAAGGAGGGAGAATAAATGCACCCCCTAGCAAAGGTCCACGTAGGGGCAGATGCCCTCACCTGCCCAGCCGAGCGCAGCTCGGCCCAGGCTCCCGTGGCGGCGGACGCATTCGTCCGCCCCGCGAAGCGAAGCGAGCGCAGCTCGCTGTGGCGCCTAACCGTGCCGCTACTCATCCTGACATTTTGCGCACCCAAAGCCCCGGCCCAGGCGAGCCCCATAGCCCTAAAAGGTGCCAAGCTCCTAACCGTAACCCACGGAGTAATAGAAAACGGCACAGTGGTGATGCAAGGTGGAAAAATCATCGCAGTAGGCGCTGCCGCCTCCGTCACGATCCCCGCCAACGCGCATGTAATCGACGCCACCGGAATGACCGTTTACCCCGGCCTCATCGATTCAGAAACGGCATTAGGCCTAACCGAAATCGGCGCTGAAAACATGACCAACGATCTAGTCGAAATGAGCGACGAGATCATGCCCCACATGCACACCGCCGAGGCCTTCCACGCCGAGTCCGCGCTCATCCCCGTCGCCCGCTTCAACGGCATCACCAACGCCATCGT
>JBEKED010000037.1:0-17133 GCA_050014035.1 Terriglobales bacterium | reverse complement strand
GTTGCTGAGCGTTTTCAAGTACCTGCCTTTGCTGGGCAACGTCGCGCCGGCCGGTTCGCCGCTTTTGCTGGTCAAGCGAATCATGTTCCCCGCTGGAATTTCCTTCTGGACGTTCCAGGCGATGAGCTATCTGTTGGAGCTCTACCGCGAAGAAGAGTTGAATCCGACCCTGCTGGAGTTTTGCCTCTACATGTCGTTTTGGCCGACGGTGCTCCAAGGACCCATCTGCCGCATGTCAGCCATGCTGCCGCAATTCCGCCAGGATTGGTCGGCGAGCGCCGACGATCTGAAAACCGGCGTGCGCCGGATTGCGATCGGCAGCATGATGGTTTATCTCGGCAACATCATGGCCGGAGGGCTCTACACGGGAGCGGGCGTGGAAGGCGTTTTCAGCAACCCCGCCGCACGCCTGAGCGGAATCGACGTCTGGTGCATGATTCTCGGTTATGGATTCCAGCTCTATTTCAACTTCTGCGGAGTTACCCATATCGTGATTGGCGCGGCTCGACTGTTCGGGCTCCAGTTGCACGAGAACTTCAACCGGCCGTACCTCTCCACCACGATCTCGGAATTCTGGACGCGGTGGCACATGTCTCTGTCGTTCTGGATTCGCGACTTTCTGTTTCTGCCGCTAGCGACCATGCGGCGCGAGGTTTGGTGGCGCAACCTCTCGCTCGTGATCGCCATGTTTGTTTTCGGGGTGTGGCACATTTCACCGGGCGAGAAGGGGAACGTCCTGCTCTTGTGCTGGGGCACCTACCACGGCATTTTGCTGGTCCTGCACCGGCAATGGCAGGAGTTCCGCAAGCGTGTGGGATTCGAATGGACCGGCGCCGTGGCCACCGCCATCTCCTGGACGCTGACGTTCTCCGCCGTGTGCATCGGCTACATTTTCTTTCGCGCGGAGAGCATCCACCAAGCCGTCGCCATGTTAAAGGGACTGGTTTCGCCGCACGCTTATCTGCACCGCTCGTTCGATCCAAGCTTTTATGTGCTGGCGCTGGTGGCGACGGTCGGCTACTTCGCGGTCATCGGCGGCACGGTTCTTCTCGATCATCTAGGAGAAGCCGCGCGTAGACGCCAGGAAACCGCGCCAGGCTTTGTGTCGAGTTGGCTCGGCATTGTCGCGAACGAACGCTGGGTTTGGATCACTCCCGTGGTCGTCGTGTTAGCACTTTATTTGAGCGTGATTTTTCAACCCGGCCACGCCGAAACCGGACCGGTCATGTACGCCCTGTTCTAGCCAGAGTGACCACTGGGTGCCCCACACATTCGCGTTTTTTGTGAATGTGCGGGAATCCAATACAAGGTATGTCGACTTACGAGCGCGTTTTTAAGAAGAAGTAACGCTATGCTAGCATTCACCACAACGACGAGGCGAAAAGCGAGGCTGAGCCGTTTGTGCCGATAACCGCGAGCGATCCGATGGTGGAGAGTCGCCAGGTGTCCGCTGCGCAATATACGCCCCTTCTCAAGCACTTCGCCGTACGCCTTTGCGTCGCCGTGACTCTGTGCGTCGGTCTGCTGGTAGCCGGCGAGATCTATTCCTATTTTCGTTACCTCCCCGCCGCCAGCGACGTCCTGGAACTGGCGGCCAACCTCGAACAGTCCCAGAAAGCAAGCCCCGCCGAACGCGAATACCGGAGGGAATTTGCGCAGGCCAACAAAATCACGTATTACCCGTGGGTCCTGTGGCGCCGGAAACCGTATCAGGGCGAGGTGATTTCGATCAATGACGAGGGCGTGCGGCGAACCCTGCACACGCGCTGCGACGATAAGACTTTCACCATCTGGATGTTCGGCGATTCCGTAATGTGGGGCGCGGGCGCGCCCGACGCAGAGACTATCCCCTCGCTCATTGCCGCCGACTATGAAAAAGCGGGTCGGCCGGTATGCATTGTGAACTACGCAGAAAAGGGATGGTCGAACACGCAAGAACTGATCGGCTTGATGGAAGGCCTAAAACACGCCACCCGCCGGCCGGATGTTGCACTATTCTACGACGGCGGCACCGAGGCCTTTACCGCCTATCAGAGCCGCCAGGCCGACGTACACAGCAACTACACTTCGTTTAAGAATTTTCTGGACAAATGGGGAGCCGGCCAGAAGGCGCATTTTTCCTACTTCAGCCAGACCAACACCTATCACTTTCTCGACAAAATTGCCGCGCAAGCTCCCTTCCATCGCAAGGAAGAAACGGCAGCGGTCGCCGCACCCGACCCCGCATTGATGGCTGACGACGTGGTGCGCAATTACGTTCAAAACATGGAGATCGTCAACGCGCTCGGGAAGCAGTTCGGTTTCCGCGCCATCTTTGCCTGGTATCCGAACATGGCGGTCAGCCACAAGCAACTCACGCCCGACGAGCAAAAAACGCTGACCCAGGAGTACACGAAATATCCGGGCATGGGCGAGATGTATCAGGCAGTGTATAAGCGGGCGCGCGAGCTGGACCCTCCGGGTCTTTTCAATCTGGGGGATCTGTTGGATGATCAGAAAGCCTCGCTCTATGTTGGCATATCGCACCTGAAGCCGGAGGGCAACCAGATCGTCGCCGACCGTCTGTTCAAAATTTTGGATGTTCCTCAGGGAGCTTCCTCGACAAAATCGTCGCCGTCGAACAAAACCCTGAAGTAATCGACGACGTTGTTGAATGCGTGCAGTGCATTGTCCGGAAGGGATGATTGCAGTCCGTACAGCAATCCTGTACGGTAATAGAGGAGGGTTTGTGATCGAAACTTCATATACCAGCCTGCGGCAGAGCCTGGCTTCTGTGCTGGACCGGGTGGCGAACGACCATGAGGTTGTAATCGTACGCCGCAAGGGAGACAGGAAAGTGGCCATGGTTCCTGCCGACGAACTGGCAGGGCTTTTGGAGACAGCGCACCTTTTGAGATCGCCTAAGAATGCGCAGCGACTTTTGGCCGCGCTACGACGAGCGCTAGCCAGAAAGGGCAGACCAGAACCGCTGGAAGAGTTCCGCCGGGAGATGGGCCTTGCCGCGCGGCACTGAGCGGCAAATTGAGCGGCAAGCGGTATTTCATCCCAGCTTCCGGCAGGATCTTCGTTACTGGGTCGAAAACGATCGGAAAATCGCGATTCGCGCTTTCGAACTCATCGAAAGCGCCGTGCGCGATCCATTTACGGGAATTGGAAAGCCGGAGCCCCTCAAATATGTGCTGGCAGGATGTTGGTCGCGTCGCCTTACGCAAGAGCACCGCTTAGTGTATCGCGTGAGTCATGACCGGATCGATTTCTTGCAGGCCCGTTATCATTACTAAGCGAGCGGACTAAGCGAGCTCCGCTTTCTGGATGTTCGCTCGACGGCAAGATGCCCTGAGAAATTCTGGCTCGTACCAAACGCGACCGTATCCGCAGCATGCAAGGTGACTCATGGTTTTGCCAAAGAATTCAAGAAGCTTGATCAGCGGTTTCCTCCGCTCATTGCTCACGAATCCCGGCAGTCCGGCCCTCGAAATTGGCGACGACGTGCTGACCTACGAGCAATTATGGAACTATGCCGGAAAAATCACGGCATCGCTCAACGGCAGTCTCGATCCCTCCGAAGGCGTGGTCGCCATACTCGCCAGCCGCAGCGTGGGCGCCTATGGCGGCATTCTGGGAATCTTGGGAAGCGGCAGAGGCTATTGTCCGTTGAACCCGAAGTTCCCACTGGAGCGCACGCTGACCATGCTCAAAGCCTCTGGATGCCGTACGCTTGTTGTTGGCCAGGAGTGCGCCGCTACGCTCGAGTCTTTACTCCCGCGCCTCGATCAGCCGTTGACGTTAATCGTTCCCGATCCAGGTTGGGAGCCGACCAACGGATCACCCACGAGGCACCATGTCGTTGCGGCGCGCCAGTTGTCGAAGGTCGCCGATCCCACCGAACCTTCCAATCCAGCCGTGGACGGAAATGCGACCGCGTATTTGCTGTTTACCTCGGGCAGCACCGGAATTCCGAAGGGAGTCGCCGTCAGCCAATCGAACGCGGTTGCGTACATGGAATACGCGAAGAAACGATTTGGTTTTAACGCGGCCGATCGCTGTTCGCAGAATTTCGATTTGACGTTCGATCTCAGCGTGCATGATCTGTTTACCTGCTGGGATGCGGGCGCGACGCTCTGCCCTTACGCCGAACAGACATTGACTCCGGCCGTCTTGGTGGATGAGAAACAACTGACCTGCTGGTTCTCGGTGCCGTCGGTTGCCATGTTTGCGTCCAAGCTGGGGCTGTTGGAGCCGGGATCGTTTCCTACGCTGCGCTGGAGCCTTTTTTGTGGCGAAGCGCTTTCTGCGACCTTGGCCGAGGCCTGGCAACAAGCGGCGAACAACTCGATTCTCGAAAACCTGTACGGGCCAACCGAAGCGACCATCGCGATCACCTGGTACCGTTGGGATTCGGCGACATCGCCAGCCGAGTGCGTGCGTGGTCTGGTGCCGATCGGCTGGCCCTTCGACGGCCAACAGGTGTGCGCCGTGAACGAGCAACTCGAACCCGTGCCCACCGGCGAGAGCGGCGAACTCTGCCTGGGCGGATCGCAAGTCACGCGCGGCTATCTGAATGATCCCGAAAAAACGGCGAAGAGTTTCGTAAAGCTGGCGCACACCGGCGATCAGATTTGGTATCGCACCGGGGACTTGGTTCGCCAGGACAATCGCGGCTGCCTGTTTTATCTTGGGCGCCGCGACTTCCAGGTCAAGATCAGCGGCTATCGCGTCGAGTTGCAGGAGATCGATCTGGTGTTGCGCGAAGCGGCGAAAACAGAACTCGCGGTCGCCATTCCCTGGCCGCTCACGGAAGGTTCCGCGTCCGGGATTGTCGGCGTTGTATCAGGTTCGGACCCCGCGCGCGACGCTCAAATCATCGCCGCCTGCGAAACCCGGTTGCCGCGCTATATGGTTCCCAACCGCATCTATCATTTCCCGCAGATTCCGCTTAACGTGAATGGAAAAATCGATCGCGGAAAAATTACTGAGATGCTGAGTACTTGGGACAAATGAAAAGTCAGTTGAAAGTTGAGGCGCGAGATCCTTCGCCGCACAGAACGCGGCTCAGGATTTCGGCAGCAGGCTCCCATTCGCCGCCCTGGGCGGCTCATTCACGCCTGCTAGGCGCCTCAACTTCTGCCATCAGCTTTTCGCCGGCTTGCCGAACTTCTCCGCCATGGCAAACATGAGGCGCACCGTATCCATGTCCTTGGCCTGCACTTTGCTCGCTGGAACCTTGCGCCCGGCAAGGCGTTGCAATTCTATGAAAATCTCAATCAGCGCAAAAGAATCGACCAGCCCGGAAGAGACCAGCGGGGTATCCTCGTTGATCTCCACCTTCTTGCCCCTCATCACTTTTTCGACGATATAGCCGGTGAGTTGCTTCATCGGCTCGCTGGCATCCACTACCTGTTCAATACTCATGATTGCTTGGCCCGAGGGTCGTCCCCACCATTCAGATTTAACTGGCTGCGTTGTCCGCCATCGTGCCGGGGGGAAGCACGTGGTTACTGCGGCTGCTTCGGGTGGGCGGCAAAGAATAGCCAGCGAGTCGTGTCATTCTGGCTTTCAAAAGTGTGCCCGACGCCTTCCTCCCAAATAAACTGGACCTCGGTGTTGTTCGTGCAGCCCGTGGCATCGTTGCCCGTCGTATTCGGGTTTGCCAAACCATTGTCGCACAATGGCGTATTGTTCTCGAAGCTGGTGCAGGCATTCTGCTGCGTCCAGTAATCGAAAGACTGGTCCACCGTGGCCAGGTAAAAATTGTAGCCCGAGTACTTTGTTTTGCCGTTATTGCACGGCGGGATTTCATCATCCTTCGTGCCATGCCACTCCTGCACCGAGATGGGCGCAAGCGCGGCACCCGGCAAGGTAATCGGCGGAGGCTCCAGTTGACCGACAATCGTGCCCGATCCAATATCAATCGCCGCCACCAGATCTGAAATTTCCACGCCCACTCGATGCGTCATCTGAGCGCCCGAGGAGAATCCGGCGACGTAGACCTGGTTGGGATTCACGTTGTACTGCGCCGTCAGATTTACGATCAACTGGCGCAAAAATCCAGCATCGTCCGGGCAAGCCGTGGCCGGCGGTACGGTACACGTTCCAACGTCGGCCGCGGTAAACGCTTCGCTCATGTAATAAGCGTTCCAGTTCCACTGCCCAGAGTTCGCATTGTAAGTCGAAGCGGGCTTGACCAGGATGAACCCATACTTATTGGAAACATTCTGCCAGCCCCACATTGCGGTGATGGGCGGGTTGCTGCCGTGACTGGTCCCGTGCAGCATCAAAACCATCGCCGGATTCGCCGGAAGTTCAGGCGGAAGATAGACCTCGTAATAACGGGTGACCCCGTCCCACACCAAGGTGGAATCGATGATGGTGCCGCCCGTCGTGTTTGCCTTTGTGCCGGCGCTGGCCGGGACCACGAGCAACAAAGCAATCAAGACCCCCACCATGTTTTTTCCAACGGTCTTCATCACGACGGTCTTCATCACGACCATCGTCATCCCGACCGTCGTCCGAGTGCCTGCGACGCCTTCAATTTTCATCGCTCCCTCGGAGAAAAAGCATTCCCGGCTCGTTTAGTGACAGCGGGGAATTCGCCAGCCTTAGTGGGGAAGTTACGGACTACCTTGCCTGTCTCAAGCATAGCGTTTCTTTTCCGTTTGTCAATCCCCCGGAGTTCGCCAGGAAAGCCATTGCAATGGTTGATGAGAGCGTGGTTATATTACTGATAAAGCGGCAGTTGCAAGTAACCATGCGGGTCTTCGTCCACCCGATTCCGGGTCTGTGAAAAAGCATATTTCCGGCACGGACAAGCAAACCCATGCCCCTCTGATTTGCATCCAACTCATACCGAAGCGGTACAATTCATCTTCTCATCGAGTTGTAGAATTCATCCACTTCCGGGATGGGGTTTAATTCCGGAGCAATTCCTCGGCTGGAGATTCTTGTCGTGCGACTAAAGCTCGCCTTCTTGTCCGCTGGTGTGATCTGTTTGGCTGCAGTCTTCAGTGGTTGTGGCGGAGGGAGCGGCAAAAGCGTTGCTCCTTCCGGAAGCTGGAGCATCAACCTGCAGCAGAGTGGCAGTTTCGCCCCGAATCAGACTGGGCAGTATGCCATCACAGTGACCAACGGCAGCTCCGCCGCAACTAGCGGAACCATCACGGTCACCGACTCGTTGCCCAGCGTTTTCACTGCCAACAGTACCTTCGGCAGTGGCTGGACCTGCAATCTGAGCCCGCTTTCTTGCGCCACTTCGAACTCAATCGCAGTCGGAGCCAACTCGACGATCACGGTCAACGTCAATGTTGCCGGGAACGCGACAGGAACGTACACCAATCAAGCGACCGTTTCCGGCGGCGGACCCACCAGCGCCACGCAACCCATCCAAACGCAGATTGGCGTTGGCGGGGGCAACAAGATTCAACATGTCGTCATCATCGTCCAGGAAAACCGGACGCCCGATAATCTGTTTCAGGGATTGTGCATTGCCCCCTTGGGCAACCCGAACTCCTGCGGAATCGGGCCGAACCTGTACAACATCCAGAACTACGGTTACGTAGGCACAACCAAGGTCTCTTTGACTCCCGTCGAGGAAGGGCTGGTCACCTGCAACGCTCAGGGTGAAAACTGCTACGACCTCGGCCACGGTCACAACGGATTCCTGAACGACTGCGACTGGAATGGAACAGAGTGTGCCATGGATGGCTGGAACACGAACCAATGCAGCCCGCAACCTTGCCCTGCGAATCCGCAGTTACAGTATGTACCCGGTTCCGCCGACCAAATTTACATCCAATTGGCCCAGACCTACGCGTTTGGAGACAATATGTTCCAAACCAATCAGGGGCCAAGCTTCCCCGCGCACCAGTATCTCTTTGGGGGAACGTCGGCAGTGTGCACGCCGGGAGGATCGTGCCCTGCTGGGACCACGAGCACGGTCTACATTTCGGGTAATCCATCCGACAATAAGCGCCGTGACGGAACACCGGGGGTGGGATGCCTCGCGCCTCCTGGTTCAAGCGTCAACGTCATTGATACCAGCGAACCTTTCCCCAATGACAACGAGTTCCAATTGCCCGGCTCGGAATGCATGGACCGTCCCACGCTGGCCGATCTGCTGAATAGCGCGGGCCTGACTTGGAGGTATTACGCAACGACGGACGGAGATATTTGGACGGCGCCCGATGCCATCCAGGAGATATGTCTGCCCACTACGGGACCGAAAGACCAGCTCGCGTGCGACGGCACCCAGTGGAACGACAATGTCATACTCGAGGGCTCAAGCGCTCAAATCATCACCGACATTCAGGCCGGCGACCTTGCGAACGTCACTTGGGTCGTTCCCACCGGACCGAATTCCGATCACGCTGGCAACTCCACTGACAATGGGCCGTCGTGGGTTGACAACATCGTCAATGCGATCGGCCAGAGTCCATTCTGGTCGAACACCGCGATCATCGTCGCCTGGGATGATTGGGGAGGATGGTTCGATCACGTCGCGCCCCCAATCCGCAACGGTGACTCCTATCCCAATTCTTACGAATACGGCTTCCGGGTGCCGATAATTGTGATCTCGCCCTACGGGAAACCAAATTACGTTTCGCACCAGCAAAACGATTTTGGCAGCATTCTGCTGTTCATCGAGGAGCAGTTTGGACTGGGACAAATCAACCCGGGTGTGGGGTATGCGGATTCCTACGCCTTGGGTGACTTGTCGGATTTCTTCGACTTCAGCCAGGACTCGGTTAAATTTCAGCCCATCAAGCCGGACGTCGGCCCCGAGGTTTTCATCAACAGCAAAGCCAAGCCGATACCGCCGGATAATGACTGAGTCGGGTTGACGCTCCCGATGAAAAGGTCGAAGCGATCGTATTCTAATTCTACGGAATAATCTCAAACACCGTGCCATCGGTGTCTTTCCCGGCGGAAACTCGCGATCATGCTGGCTGACCAGTGGGGCGGCGCCAGTTCGACAACGGTGCCGTACGCGCCCGGCCCGCCGCTTGGTGTCGTAACGTAGAGATTGCCTGACTTGTCAAAAGTCGGCGCCGAGGAGGGATAAGCGCCCGTGCCACCCTTCGCAAAATTGTAGAGTACCTGCTCTTCTTGCCCAGAGGCTATAGCAGCGCTGCCGAGCAGCAAAACAACAACGGATACAACAGTGAGTTCCCGAACCAGAAAATTGGAACTCATGTGAACCTCCTCCTACTTCGATAACGGCTAGTCTAGCCCTGGTGTGATGGGCAAGCGACAGGGCGGAGAGGTCTCATTTGCAGTGCGGTATTGCCCGAATGTACTGCTTCAGATTTTGCGCACAGGACGCTGCTGCAAGCGCCGGTTCAGGACCGGCCCCGCCAACCATGGGAGGGCATGAAGGAAAAATGCGGCAATGCGAATGCGACGGTCGCGATAGTAAGCATTGGCGGAGCGGAAGCATTGCACGGCCGCTCCGTATTCGCGCAACGATATGTGATGATAAGCATCGCCCAGCGCCAAAGCCGCAACCGCTGCCGCAATTTCCTCCTCCAGCAATTTGCGCTGCGACTCGTTGAGTTTCAGGTTCTCGCCCACCCGGCGCAAAGATTCTATCTCCGCGACTTTCCACTTTCGCCGCTGCGGATCTTCGGTGAGGCTGCCCGGCCGTTGCCGGTATTTCACCAAAACCCGTCCTAGATAGCCCACGGCTCCCTCGGGAAACACCAGGCGCACACAGAATTCGACATCCTCGCCAATTTTTATGCGCTCGTCAAACAATCCAATGTCGACCACTCTTTGCCGCCGCGCGACCATGGCAGAAGGTAGCTGTCCCCCCTTACGCTTCAGCATGTCTTCAAATCCGAGAACGGGACCCGCGCCCTCTTTCAACATCCTCCACACCACGTCTCCGCCCGAACCAAAAAGCAGCGCGTCTGAGATGGACGCATAAACCTGAGGATGGGTGTCAAGAAACTGCACCTGCGCCGAGAGATACTCAGGCATCCAGAGATCGTCGCTGTCCACGAAGGCCAGCAGTTCTCCGCGGGCGAGATGTATGGCCGCGTTGCGCGCTCCCGGCAGACCTTTATTTTCCTGTTTGATATAGCGGATACGGTCCATATAAGGCTTAAGCGCGACTTCGAGCTCCGCCGTGTCCGGCGAGCCATCGTTGATGACGATCACCTCAAAATCCCGGAAGGTTTGGGCGAAAACGGAATTCAACGTCTCCGCGATAAAAGCCGCAGTTTTATAGGCGGGAATGATGACGCTGACCTTCGGGGTCTGGTTCTGAGGAGGCGTTGCGTCTGATCCGGCGCTGCTCATTCGTTGAAAATCTAAACTATTGCCCTTCGGCCGGTTTCGGGTGCAGTCATTATTCCCCTGCAGGTTAACATATCTCGATCGTCGGGCCTTCCTTCCTGAAGTTCACCGCCACTGGGGTTCCCGAACGGCAAATAGCCAAGTTTCCGAAAAAGGATAAAATTAAGCGAAGGGATACGCCAACTCGCAGAACCGTTATTTTCGCGTTCTCCCAAAATTTCGCAGGCTCGCCGCCAGGAGTTTTCGCATTGAGAATGAGAACCAGGAAGCACCGATGATGATCCGATTGGCTTATCTGGCGAACTACTTCCTGGAGCACGACATCACCGGAAGAGCGTTGTTCAGGCTTCCCGATGACCTCTTCGTAGTAGCCTATCCCGGCTCCGGAGGCCAGTGGTTGCGCCGCCTGATCGCGAATCTCCTGCGTCCATCGAGTGATGATCCGTCGAGTCCGGGCGCAGAAGCAACCGTCATGTCGCGCTTGCCGGACCTATACCACGCGTCCCGGCGTGGCTTTGCCCGGATGAATCGCCCCAGGATCATCTTCAGCCACGAGTGCTTCGACGCGGAGTATCGCAAAGTAATCTACCTGGTCCGCGACCCACGCGACGTTGCCGTAGCACTGTATGAACAGCGGCGTCAGGGAGGAAGCATTGACAATAGCGTGAGCCTCGAGCAATTCGTCCAGGCTTTCCTCACGCGGACCGAGGAATACTGCGGCGGATGGGCAGAGGAGTTCTCCGGAGCGATCAAAGCCAACCAGGGATTCGCCTACCGCAGCCGGTTGAAAGATGAGTTTCTCGGCACGCCCGCTTCCTGGGGAGAGAATGTCATGAGCTGGATCGGCGCGCGCGGACGCGACCCGAATGCGATGCTATTGCTTCGATACGAGGACCTCGTCAGTGATCCCCAGGCGGAGCTTCAAAAAGTTGCCGAATTTCTGAAGCTTGCTGGATTGAAATTCGATGAATCCCCGGAGCGCATCCGTTCCGCAGTGAAGGCGACGCAGCGCCAGGAAATGCCGCGGGAACCGGGGAAGTGGAGCACACTTGTGCCAGAGAATGCGGTTCAGGCGATTGAAGCTGTCTGGGGTCCGGTGATGACCGCCATGGGATACGCACTGCAAGCGCACGAGGTAGAGCAGTATCGTTGAACGGCATCGATTCACGCCGTCTTGAAATGCAAACTTAACCGCCTGCTAAACTGGCGTTATCGAGGAACAGCTGAGTGCTCGGCCAACTGAGAAGTGCCGCAAGGTATGCGCTGGAAAGGGATTCTTCCCTGCGCCGTCACGAGGTCTGGCCCGATGACATCTTCCTGGTCTCGTTCCCGAAGTCGGGCAATACCTGGACGCGATTCCTGCTCGGCAACCTGATGAATCCCGACAAGCCTGTCGGTTTTTCTGATATTGAGAACGTCGTTCCCGACATTGCCGTCTATCCCCGCGCCGATTTCCGCAAACTAAAACGGCCCCGGCTGATAAAGAGTCATGACTGCTTTGATCCGCGCTACCGTCGCGTAATCTACATCATTCGCGACCCGCGCGATGTGGCGGTTTCACTTTACTACTACGCGAAGAAAGTAAAAAACATCGACGATTCGTTTTCGCTCGAAGCTTTTATCACCAGGATGCTGGTTCCGGGTCGCAGTTACAACGGAACCTGGGGTGAACACGCCGGAAGCTGGCTCGTCAACCCCTCGAATATAGCCGAGTTCACCTTGCACCATAATGGTGCGCCCCCGCATTCAACACCCGGCGCAACCGGACATGGGCGTGAGTTTCTTCTGGTGCGCTACGAGGATCTCTTGCAGGACGCCCACGCCGGGCTTCACCGCATCGCTGAATTCCTGGGACTCGAGGCTACTCCCGAGCGCATCGAACAAGCCGTCGCACGCAGCTCGGCCGATTCCATGAGGAAGCTGGAATCAGCGCAGAATCTGCAATGGCAAACCACTCGAGAGACCCGCAAAGACATTCCCTTTGTACGCCAGGCCAAATCCGGCCAGTGGCGGACGGCTCTCAGTGCGAAATCGCTCGCGGAAATCGAATCTGCCTGGGGACACTTGATGCGATTGACCGGGTACGAACTGGCCGCGCATGATCTAACCGGGTTTGAACAAGCATCGAGCACGTGATCAAACTCGGCGCATCGCGACCGTTAGCGGGAATTCAATCGCGGTTCGATGCGCGTCAGCTATGAGCTATCGATATCCATACGTTGTACAAAAGATTTCAAGTCATTATCCGCATCTCGACCGGACCGAAATCGAGCAGCGAATTCGCCACTCCAGTTTTGTCGATGTCAGTAAGCGCTACCTTTATTTCGAAGTTCCCAAGGCCGCCTGCACACAAATGAAGGAACTGCTGCGCCAGCAACAGGGCGCGCCGCCGCTGCAGCTTTTTGTCGGCAAGCTCATGGAAACCCGCCGCAACATGTTCATCCACGCGCGCGAAAACGTGCCGCTGCCTTCCCTGGTCGATCTCGATGACGCGACGCAGAAGGAGGTCCTTGAGTCCGACAGTTTCTTTCGCTTTACGATCGTGCGCAATCCGTACACGCGTTTGATTTCCGCCTGGAAGAACAAAGTTGTCCCTTGTGAACCGGGCGCGGAACGCTTGTATCTGGCGATCAAGGGCCGTCTGCCCGATATGCATGCAAAGGACCTCATTACCTTCGACGAGTTCGTGAACTACCTCCGGGCCAAGAGCGATTTGAGCGAGGCCGATCCGCACTGGCGACGCCAGGTCGATCATTTGTTTTTCGAAGCGTTGAGCTTTTCGCACGTCGGTAAGCTCGAGAACATCGCCGCGACCCTGGCAAGGTTCCAACAACATCTCGGGCTCGCGCAACCGCTCACCGTGGGCAGAGAAAATGTCTCCGCGCCGGTCGGCCTCGCCACCTACAATCAGGATCTGGCAGACAAAGTCTATTCGCTCTATCAGGAAGATTTCGAGCGACTCGGTTACGATCGCGATTCCTGGCGCAGCGGCCAATCCGCCGTCCCTGAGGCGTCGCCGGCCGTCATTCCCGAGGCAAGATTCTATGACGAGATTATCGAGAGGAACCTCATTATCTCCGGCCTCTACGAGGAGCGTCGTCGCTTGCGGGCTGACCTTAAGCGCGCATCTCGACTGGGAGTGATGCCTCTAGCAAACGCGCTCGCCAGCCTTCGCCGCAGCGCGTCAGCGTTGGCATCCAAAATACGAGGGCGAAGTCCGAGCGATGCCGGGAAGCGGTAGTGGTGCAGTTTGAAAATTGCCGTCCCTCAGCGGCTAAAGCCGCAGTCAAAACAATACACTTACCGCAGCGCTGAAGCGCTGCGCCACCCAAAAACAAGCGCAAGATCGACTTTTTCCGCAGGCTGCGAAGCCGTGCCCTTTTCAAAGCCGCTTCAAACTGCACCACTACCCGGGAAGCGATAGCCTGCCCACTTTTACCGGCCAGCCTGGCAGCGGTAAGAGGGGGAGTCTTGTGATTCCACCGTGTGGAAAATGTTTGCCCACTTTTTGCCTTGTTCCGAAGCAGTGGGAGGGCACGCTCAGCATCAAACTCTAAGCCATTGAAATAACAGATGATAATTGTCGACAGCCGTCTGGTTAAGCCAGGGTATGGAGCCCCGCTTGCTCCTTACCGTTCACCGCGCTAGCGGACGGATCTGTAAACTGCGCGTTATTCTAGTTCCGTGAAGGATGTACAAAGCACCACGCAGAAGGAAACACCAAGACGCAGAAGGAAATACTCATGATCGGTTCACCGCAAACCGAGCGCACCGGCGAATCACACGACATACCCCCCACGGCCAGCTACAGATCTCTCGCGCGCACTTTCCTCATGCGCCTATGCGTAGCCGTGACCCTCGCGTTGCTTCTCGTTGTTGGCGTGGAGTTGTTCACCTATTGGCGCGGTGTCGAGAATCAACACAGCATGGGCCCGGAGGTCGAAGCCGCGGTTGTGCAAGGCACTCCGGAAGAGCGCGAATATTGGAAAGAACAGCAACCCGCCCAGAAAGTGCAGTACGAACCGTATGTACTGTGGCGCCGGGCTCCCTTTAACGGCAGCGCCATTTCGATCGACGCGGATGGCATCCGCCGCACCCTTCACAATCACTGCGATGCCAAGACTTTCACGGTGTGGATGTTCGGAGACTCCGTCATGTGGGGCTGGGGCAGTCCCGACTCGGAGACAATTCCATCGCTGGTGGCGGCCGATTACGAAAAAGCGGGCAAGCAAGTCTGCATCGTGAATTACGGCGAAAAAGGTTGGGCCAACACGCAAGAGCTTTTCGAGCTGATTCAACAGCTCAAGCACGCGGATCGCAAACCGGACGTCGTTTTGTTTTACGACGGAGGCACGGAAGCTTTCACCGCTTACGAAAACAAAAAAGTCGACGTGCACAGCAATTATCTTGACTTCAAGAATTATCTCGAAGGCTGGATCACCGAAAAGAAGTCGGGATTCTCCTACCTCAGCCGCAGCAACACCTATCACCTGCTGGAAAACATAGCGGCCAAATTTGCCCCAAAAAACGGCACAAAAGACAGCGTTACCGAGAGTGACGCCGAGACCTGGTCCCGCGCCATCATGCAGAATTATCAGGAAAACATGGACATTATTGACCTCTTGGCCAAGCAGTACGGTTTCCGTCCCATCTTTGCCTGGTATCCCAATATGGCAGTCGGCCACAAGCAGCTGACGCCGGATGAGGCCGTCCTGAACAAGAGACTGAACAAGAAGTTTCCCGGCATGGAGTCGGTCTATCGCGCGGCCTACGAAAGGTGCCGCGAAGTCAAGCGTCCGGATTTGTACTATCTCGGAGATCTTTTGGATGACACCCAAGCCCCACTGTACCGGGGCATCGCTCATCTAAACGCAACCGGCAATCAGATGGCTGCAGACAAGCTTTTTCAGATTCTGGAAAATCCTCCAAATCAAGCCGTTGCGAAGAATTCGGCAGAGCAGACAAGCAAAACACATTTAGCCGAATCCAAAGCCGTTCATACAGCGCCATGAGCTCACGTTCAGATCTCCCTTTCGAAGAGAAAAAACGGCCCGCTCCCGCTGGAACCCACCGGCTAAATATGCTATTGTCGCGGGAACTTAACGCGGCAGCCAGCCCCCGGCTGCTCACTTCTCCCAAGGGTCAGAACATGACAAAACCTTGCAACCACTGCATCGGCGACGCGGCCGCATTAGCCGTCCTCGTTTTCATCGTTGCGAGCGCACTAATGGCCGCGGCCCAGACATCCGTTACGACCTATCATTACGATAATTACCGCACCGGCTGGAATCAGAACGAAACCGTGCTGACGCCCGCCAACGTGACGAAATCGTCCTTCGGTATGTTGCAGACCGTAGCGCTCGACGATCAGGTCGACGCGCAGCCCCTGATGGTGCCCGGAGTGCTAATCACCGCCGGAAATTATCAGGGCACGCACGATGTCGTCTATGTAGTCACGGAAAGCAACACGGTGTTTGCCATCGACGTGCACACCGGAACGGTGCTGTTGAATCCGAATTTCGGAACGCCGGTATCGCGAAAGTCGCTTCCCGGAAAATGCAACAACAATGGCCCCAACGTCGGAATCACCTCGACGCCGGTGATCGACCCAGGCAGCAACACCTTGTACGCGATGACGTACACCCAGAGTTCGGGCGCACCGACCTACACGCTACACGCGCTCGATCTGGGAAGTTTGACCGACAAGGTGACGCCGCAAGTCGTCGCCGCGTCGCAAACGCTCACTAATGGCACGACTTTCAACTTTAACGCGAAATATCAGCGGCAGCGTCCGGCTCTGTTGCTCGCGAACGGCAGCATTTATGCTGGTTTCGGCAGCTTCTGCGATGACGCCGCCAATCTTTCGCGGGGCTGGCTGCTGGGCTGGACGGCGGGATCGCTTACCCCATTTCCCTCCAACCAGCTCAACGACCTGCAGGCCACGAACTCCAACAACTTCTTTCTTTCCTCGGTCTGGATGTCAGGCTACGGACCGGCCACCGATGACGCGGGCAACGTTCTGTTCGTGACCGGCAATTCGGATGCCGGCACCTACGACGGCGTCACCGACATTCAGGAGAGCGTGGTCAAGATTTCGAATACGCTGACCACGGTGCTCGACCTGTTTACTCCCGATGACCAGGAGACCCTGGATCAGGAGGATGGGGATTTCGGTTCGGGTGGTGTTTTGGTGCTGCCCGATCAGCCCGGATCGATACCGCATCTGGCGGTAGCGGCGGGCAAAGACGGGAACTTGTTTTTGATGAACGAAGACAATTTGGGTGGCTACTCGCCCAACCAGAACAATGTGCTCGGCGTTTATCCGGTGGGTCATTGCTGGTGTGGCCAGTCATACTTCGTCGATCCAACAGACGGATTAGGACGGGTGGTGACGAGCGGCGGCAGGAACGCGATCGTCTGGAAAGTGCAAACCTCGCCCTCAGTGGCTCTGACGCGGGTAACAGCGTCTACGGGGATTGGCGGCACGCAGAGTCCGGGATTCTTCACTACGATTTCCTCGAACGGCACTGCCAGTCCAATTATTTGGGCACTATCGCGCGCTCAAAAATCGACCACGGCGATTGATCTTCTTGCTTTTAATCCGGACTCTGGCAAAAGCAAAATGACGAAGCTGTTCCGAGCCAGCGCGGGCGCGTGGCCAAATGTCAGCGGTAACGCCAACCTGGTTCCGGTGGTGGCCAACGGTTTGGTGTTCGTGGCCAGTAACCAGCAATTGCAGATCTTTGGACTGACCGGAACAAAGACGAAAACGAAGCCGAAAAAGAAGTAGTGGTAAAGCTCTAACTGGAGCAGGAGTGAACTCGTGAAAGTTAAGAATCT